>CAZKIR010000337.1:0-2369 GCA_964552835.1 uncultured Bacteroidales bacterium | reverse complement strand
TATTGACGTCCGCATTTATCCCAATCCTGCTTCTTCCTTTGTAAATATCAATATTACAGGCGATGTCCAAGGCTTTGTGTCTATGGCGAAAATTTCTGGACAGTTAGTTTACATGAAAAGAATAAACTCTTTTAACACTTTCAGGGAGCAAATAAAAGTTTCTCATTTACAGCCTGGAATCTATTTTGTCAAAATACAAGACAAAAACATAGCAGAAGTTAAAAAATTAGTTATTCAATAATACTAATAATGCGTTAGTAGTAAAATGAAATATAAAAAAGACACTATGGGATATCATGCAATGATTCAGCAGGAATTTCAAACGGCTCAAGATACTTTAAATAGTTTTATGTTTCAACAAGACAATTTAAAAAAAATACAAGAAGCAGCTTATTGCATTACTAACTCGATGAACCATGGGGGAAAAGTGTTAAGCTGTGGAAATGGCGGCTCTATGTGCGATGCCATGCACTTTGCCGAGGAATTAACAGGGAGGTTTAGGGAAAACAGAACCCCTCTTCCCGCCATTGCTATTTCAGATGCAGGTTATATTTCATGTGTTTCAAATGACTATGGGCACGAATCAATCTTCTCCAGGTATATCGAAGCTCTAGGAAAACCCGGGGATGTACTTCTGGCGATTAGCTCATCGGGAAATTCAAAGAATGTAATACAGGGAATGCAATCTGCCATGAACAAAAAAATGGAAATTATTTCTTTAACAGGCAATGGAGGCGGAATTATATCCAGCTTATCAACAATAGCAATTGATGTTCCTTTTAATGGCTATGCCGACCGTATCCAGGAAATACATGTAAAAATAATCCATGTCCTCATCCTATTAATTGAAAAAATGAACAAATCATTAAAAATCTAATAGTTATGAAAAATTTACTAAAGTTTATCATTGTTTTGTTCAGCGTATTTGACTTTTGCTACTGCACGGGCAGCATAAATAATCTTGCTATAAATGATCCAGTTATCCAGGCAAACGTGTTTTCAGAATCGGACAATATACTAGCCATTGAAATCGAAAATGAACCAATTGTAGATAATTGGAAAAAAGAGGATGCATTGGATGGATTTAGTGGGAAATCATATTATACATGGAGAGGGGATGACTTTTTTAGTACAGCAACCAAAGGATTATTAACATATTATTTTTACATTAACCATGCTGGCCCGTATAATTTCCGCTTGCATAATCGCCATGATTGCGCAGACCACACGGAATGCAATGATGTATGGGTAAAACTTGATAATGCCCCCTGGATAAAAACTTATTCCTCTGTAAATAACCGGTGGACCTGGGACACTAATCATGAATATAGCGAATATGACAAGCAACCGGCACAATATACCCTTGAAAAAGGTTTTCATACTCTTCAAATAAGCGCGAGGTCAAAATTATTCAGCATTGATAAAATGATATTTTTTAAAAACGGGGTAAAAGAAGTAAATTGGATAAATGCAGATGAGTCAAACCAAACGACAATTATTGACATGGTCCCCCCGGTTTGTAAAGGCCAAATAGTTATTGACAAGCAATATAATGATGGATACCAGCTAAAGTGGTTTAGCGCGAATGATAATTACCGGGTAAAAGGCTATAATCTATTTGTCAATAACCTTAAAAAAAATAATGAGATAATTGGCGATACAAGTTATCGCACCAGGGAATTGGAACATGATAAAGAATATACCTTTTCATTAGAAGCTATTGACTGGCTAGGAAATATTTCGGAATCTAAGGCAACATTAACGGTAAAATCTGATTTTCAGGATACGGTTTCCCCAACTTCGCCTGCATTAATACAAACGTTTTCATCAGATACAACAATAAAACTAAACTGGATTGCATCGACCGACAACTATGGAGTAATCGCGGGATACAATGTTTACCTAGACGAGAAGCTTCTTGAGAAGGTTAAAGAAAATTCATATACGATAAAAAATTTAAAACCTGGCACTGAATACATTATTGAGGTTAGTGCCCTTGATGCAGCAAATAATGAATCAGCGCTGAAAAGGGTTGTTTCAAAAACAACCGGCTTACCTTCTAATATTACTGCTACTAACCTATCTATTAAAAAAGGCCTTGTTTATCCTAATCCATTTTCACGAGGCATTCAAATCAAACTCCTTGAACATGAGCCCATTGGGGGTCACGTTATCATTCGGGATATACATGGCAAGATTGTTTTTGAGAAAAGATTAGAAGAACATGATAATTTGAACCTTTCTCATCTTAAACCTGGGATTTATTTAATAAAACTAAAGAATAACGAAACGGTAGTAAGTTCTTTAATAATGAAAAAATAAACAGATGAAATCCTCACCATTAAGAGGTTTAAAAAAAATGAGTGGTA
>CAZKIR010000336.1:853-4823 GCA_964552835.1 uncultured Bacteroidales bacterium | reverse complement strand
TATTTATTCAGGCCAATTAAAACTTCATTTCATTTTTATGGCTGCCGTGAAAAAATAAATGAATTGGTAATCATTTTTGATATCCTTAAAGAAAAAGGCTTGATCAAGCCAAAAGTATTAAGTGGTCATTTTACCCCCCTGGCAAGATATGGCGTGGACAATGAAGGTTCAATTTTGTTTCAAATACCACCAAATAAAATACACGAGTACCTAAAACGGGATCAAGATGTATATGCCAGAATGCGAGATAAATACGAAGAAATAATCAGTAAAATCGCGGAACGGTCTATGATGAAATGAGTGGTTAATGACAGGTTAAAAAATACGATATGGCTTTTGAAGTATTATATTTAAAATGAATTAGACGAATATGAAATATGTAAGTATTTACATAAAAAAGGGTTTTATCTTAACTACCGGATTGTTAAGTTTGGCTGCATCTGCAAATGAAGATAAGCGCCCCAATGTTTTATTTTGCCTGGCCGATGATTGGGGTTGGCCTCATGCCGGTGCTTATGGGGATCAGATAGTAAAAACACCTTCTTTCGATCAAATTGCCAATGACGGGATACTTTTTGAGCATGCCTACATTTCATCCCCTTCATGCACACCCTCCAGGAATGCTTTACTCACCGGACAACAATTTTACCGCCTGGAACAGGGGGCAAGTTTGCATTCCACCTTAGACACGAAATATGCCAATTTCATGTACATTTTGCAGGAAAACGGGTATAAAATCGGGCATTTTGATAAAGCCTGGGGACCGGGCGATTATAAAGCCGGAGGCTATACTGAACATCCCTGCGGGCAGGAAATAGCATTTGATGATTTTATGAAAGAAAGGGATAACAAGGAACCGTTTTGTTTTTGGCTTGGGACAACAGATCCACATAGGCCTTATCCCGACGGGTACGGTGATATTCCTTACCAGGATATAAGGGTTCCCGAGTTTTTGCCTGATGTTGATTCGGTAAAGAAAGACATTGCTGCATATTATTATGAAGTGCAACGATGGGATAAGCGGGTAGGGGATGCTATCGAAACATTAAAACAAGCCGGGGAATTTGAGAGCACTATTATCGTCATGACAGGAGACCATGGCTGGCCGTTCCCACACGGCAAAGGGAACTTATATGATTACGGGACCCATGTGCCATTGGCCATTAGTTGGGGTGAAAAGGTAAAAGGGAAAAGAAAAATATCAGATTTTGTTTCATTAACTGATCTTCCCCCTACATTTCTTGAAGCTGCTGGTATTTCCATTCCAGTTCAAATGACAGGAACTTCCCTGTTGACTGTTCTTATATCCGATAAATCCGGAAAGGTTGGTGCGGATCGTAATTTTATTGTCTTTGGAAGGGAACGGCACAATGTGCCACAGGAATTTCCTTCGATCGTTGGTTATCCTTCCAGGGCTATTCGAACAGATGGGTGGTTATACATAATGAACCTTCGACCTCATCGTTGGCCGGCCGGTGTGCCCGACAACTCGACCCATCCTAACAAGCATTTTGCTGGTTGTGACAATGGCTGCGCTAAATTTTTTATCATTAACAACCGGGATACGAAAGGATATGAAAAGTATTTTGCCTGGAGTTTTGCAAAAAGGCCTACGCATGAGTTGTATGATCTGGAAAACGATCCGGATCAATTAAATAATCTGGCCGGAGATAATGATTATGATAAAGTCCTTACCAGTTTAAGAAATAAACTTGTAAGTTACCTGAGAAAAACCGATGACCCGCGTTTTACTGATGTTTTACCCCTTTTTGATGAATATCCCTATCGGGCTGATTATTTAGATTGGGAAGAGATTGAAAAAGCTAAAGAAAAGCAAATGAAAAATAAAAGGGTTAATGCCCCCTTTCAATAAATAAACCTGGAGAACGAATGAATAAGTAAGAAAACATTGAAACTAAAGTATAATGTTAATTAAAGTTTTGAAACATAAAATAATTGTATTGCCTGGCGGCTAGGTTAGCATGCCAGGGAGGCAGGATTTGTGTATATACTCCCCGGCATTATTTATTTTATTTTATATGAATAATAACCAAAACTTATTTCAAATGAAAACTTATACCTTATTTAAAAAAAAATTATTAAAGAAAGTTTATGCATTCCTTGCATTTTTCTTTCTGTGCATTATGTACGTGAATGCTGCCGACTATTACGCCAAGCCAAGTGGAGCAGGCAGCCAGGACGGTTCAAGCTGGAGCAACGCGATAAAAGGTTCGGACATCGAGTCATTTATTAATAATGACATGACGGGTGGCGACAGGTTGTTGCTCGATGATGATGGCGGTTATTTCAATGATTTGCGATTAGGCATTACCAATAGCGGATCAAGTGGCAACAGGATTACCATTGAAGGCGTGGACATGGGCGATGGATACCCGCTTGTAAAAGGCCCCGGGCCTGGTGGCGGTATTTTTATTTATTTAAATGCCGGTGTATCTCATTGGAATATAAAAAACATTAAAGTCGAGGACTACAAATATGCTATTGATTGTAAAGAAGCCGTTAATGACCCTAACGAATATTTCACGATTGATGGCCTGGACATCCATAACGTGTTGGACGGTTTATACCTGAGGGATTTCCGGAATTCTACCATCAAAAACTGCGAGATCACCTACCACCGCAAACGCGGTGTAAGATTCAGGACCGGTTGCCGGAATGTTGAAGTGTTAGACTGTCTTACCGACCATAACCTGGGTGATGGCACCGTATGGAACGAGTTCCCTATAGGCTTTGAGGTTGGAACAGGGCGTTATGATTCAGATCCTTACGATCAAACAAATATTACATTTAAGCGGTGTGAAGCCCGGCATAATGCTGATCTTGACCAGAGCTATGACAATGGTGACGGTTTTTGCGTGAATGCTAGATGGCAAAACATTAAGTTTTACGATTGTATAGCTTATGGAAATGCTGATGGTGGCTGGGATAATAAAGGAATAAATGTTTACTTGGAAAATTGTATTTCAGTTCATAACAAAAATAATTATCGTACCTGGCAATCGGCTACTTTTGTAAATTGCGTCGCTGCCAACCCCCATGATTATGATGGTAACCCGGGAGGCTTAAATTGGTGGATGAGCGAGTATGATGCGTTTGAGTACGTGGATTTATATAATAGTACTTCACATAAAGGTGGTATAAATAGAAATGTTAGGTATGCTGAAAATAGTCTCTTTTCTGAAAGTATTGACAATTCAAAGATTAGTTCAGGAAGCGGCAATGTATTTGATGATACCCCGAATTACAAAAGCCCATCAATGGATTATGACGGCCATCCCAGGGATGCATACAACAGCCTGGATTACGGCCCTGACAAGGGATACTGGTACGAGCTTGGCGATCCGCCCGTGATTTCGTCCATGAGTGCTTCACCTACAAGCGGGGACGCGCCACTTGATGTACAATTTGACGTGACGGCCGATGACCCGGACGGTGATAACGCGAATATGTCTTATAGCTGGGATTTCGGTGACGGCGGCACTTCCACTTCAGAAGACCCGCTTTATACCTACGATACACCGGGAGATTACACCGCAACTGTTACCGTAACAGATGAAGACGGGCAAACTGCCTCTGATGATGTTGCCATTCAGGTTACCGGTAATTATCCACCGGATGTAAGTTTTACCTTCCCGGAAAATGAACAGCGTTTCGCGGCAAATGCTGTCGTAGACATGAAAGTAAGCGCGAGCGACCCGGACGGCAGCATTGATAAAGTAGAATTTTACGACGGCACAACCCTGCTTGGCACTGACAATAGCGCGCCCTATGAACATACCATAAATGGCCTGGCAGCGGGCGACCATACCCTGGAGGCCCGTGCCTATGACAATGAAGGCGCGACAAGCAGCAGCAATAACCTTATCCACTGCCAGTCAGTTTCTGCTGTTGATATTGCAGTTACATCTACCGCCCCGTCTATTGATGGCAGCGTGGATGCTTTATGGGA
>CAZKIR010000336.1:0-843 GCA_964552835.1 uncultured Bacteroidales bacterium | reverse complement strand
ATGGGACAGTCAGCCAGAGCATTCGCTTGACAATGTGACGATTGGAAGTGTCAGTGGTTCATCTGACCTTTCTGCTACCTGGAAAGCAGTTTGGGATGCCGATAACCTTTACGTGCTCATTGATGTGAACGATGATAACCTGATAAACGACAGTGGCGAGGATTTCTGGGAAGATGATGCCGTGGAACTGTACCTTGACGTTAACTACGACCATGAGACTTCTTATGGTAGTGACGATTACCAGTTAGTTATCAGGTACGATGACAACACATTATATGGCAACCGCACCTCAGGTTTAAGCCCGGTCATTGCCCAGGCAGATAAAAGTGGCGGGTACCGCGTTGAGTTCCAGTTGGCATGGAGTGATATTTCCGGATATACAACGCAATCGGATATATTGCTTGGTATCGATGCAGCCGTGAACGATGATGATGATGGTGGTGCAAGGGACAAGAAAATAGCCTGGAACACGACCACCGACAACGCGCACCAAGATCCTTCCCTGTTTGGCGCCGGGAAATTAACAGGAGACGTGACCTATTACACTATCACGGCAAGCGCCGGAGAGGAAGGTTCGATAGACCCAAGCGGCGATGTTAGCGTGGTGGAAGGGAACGACCAGAATTTCACGATAAGTGCAAACGAGAATTATGAGATTGATGATGTTACCGTTGACGGGAGTTCAGTTGGCGCTGTAAGTTCTTATGAATTTACGAACGTAACCGCCGATCATACCATATCGGCCAGTTTTAACGCTTTGCCCGATACAGTGGCCCCGGCCGCTCCATCCAACTTATCGGCCACCGGCAACGACGGTTCGGTAAGCCTCGGTTGGGACGATAA
>CAZKIR010000335.1:4114-4828 GCA_964552835.1 uncultured Bacteroidales bacterium | reverse complement strand
AGTGCAAGTAAAGCCAGATGTAACGCGGCTGTGCCGCTGGTAACCATTTTTGCATATGGCACGTTCAAATAGTCTTGTACCAGTTTTTCAAATTCAGCCACGTATTGCCCCTGAATGAGGTTGCCGGATTCCAACACTTCTCGGACCATCTCAAAAGCACTTTCCGGGATGTATGGTTTGGCCAGTTTTATCATTTGAGCAGATATTTTTCAATCCATTTGGCCGTTTGGGCAATACCATACTCCAGGTCATGTTGTGCCCTAAATCCTAAAATTCGATCGGCTTTTTCTACTGAGGGGATACGCAATTCAACATCAGCAGATATTGGTGGTTTAAATAAAATCTTTGATTTGGAGTCCAGCACCCTTAAAACAGTTTGTGCCAATCCGTAAATGGTAACAACTGCCCTCGCATTTCCAATATTGAAGGATTCTCCAATAGCATCATGATTTTCAATACATCTCATTAATCCTTCCACAAAATCTTCAACATAACACCATGCCCTGATTTGGTTTCCATCGCCGAATATATAAATATCTTCATTTTTCAAAGCTCTTTTAATGAATATCTGCAAAGCACCTTCGCCAGTTTGCCCTGGTCCATATACGTTAAAAGGCCGCACGGAAACGGTTGGTAAATTGAATTCCTTATAGTATGCCATGGCAAGATGCTCTCCGGCTAATTTACTTACAGCGTATGTCCATCTTGCTTCAC
>CAZKIR010000335.1:257-4104 GCA_964552835.1 uncultured Bacteroidales bacterium | reverse complement strand
TGGTTTCATCTTCCTCGGCCGACTTGAAAGCCCTTGAACCAAAAACTTCACTGGTGGAAAAATCAACTATTCGATCGGGTATTTTATGTTCCTTTGCGGCTTCCAGTACATTAGCTGTACCTATCATATTCACCCGCATGGTATGGGTTGGCCGTTTTATCACAGTATCAATCCCTGCAATAGCTGCTGCATGGATCACGATATCGGCACCCTTCATGCTATCAAAAACAAGTTTATAGTCAAGCACATCACCTTTTATAATTTCTAAATTAGGGTGTTTGGCAAATTTTGAATCGCTTAAAGTATCCCTGTGAAAATTATCAAAAGCGATAATCTTATTTTGCTCAATTAATCTTGAAATTAAGATATTCGCTATAAATCCTGCACCTCCTGTAATGAATATTTTTTTTCCTGAAATCATGATCTTTACGGTATTATTTATATTTTTTTATTTTATCAATGACATACTCCACCTCTTCATCCATCAAATCAACATGCAACGGCAAAGTTATAAACTTCCCGGCTTCTTTTTCTATAAAAGGACAGGGGGTGGTGTATGGCCTAAACAATGGCTGGGTATGTAAAGGCGTGTAATGACAACCAGTGGCAATTCCTTTTGATTTGAGGTAAATCATCAGGTCGTCACGTCGTTCAGCTCTTATGCCAAACATTTGATATACATATTTATCCGGTTCATACGGTAATAATGGTTTAATGCCATCCACTCCTTTTAGTCCTTCCAGATATTTTTGAATTATCTCTCCTCTTATGCGGTTAAATCCTGGTAACTTTTTCAATTGTGCCAGACCGATGGCAGCACTTAAATCATTCATGTTGTACTTATAACCTAACACGTTCAGTTCATAGAACCAGTGCATGGCGTCTTTATTGGCATCGGTATAAGCTCGTGCGGTTTTCCAGTTGTCTTTATCAATGCCTACCCAGCGCATGGCTTTCACATCCTTGAATAGCCCGGGTTGGTTGGTCACCATCATACCCCCGTCTCCGGTCGTCATCAGTTTTTTTTCTTCAAAGCTGTAACAGCCAATATCTCCCCACAGTCCAAGCGGAGTACCTTTATACAGGCTGCCGGAAGTATGCGCGCAGTCTTCTATTACCTTTAACCCCTTTTCACGCGCCCAGGGCACTAATTTATCCATGGGTACAGGGTGTCCGGAATAGTGCACAGGCATTACAGCCACTACATCGGTATCATACTTATTTTTCATGTCCTCCAGATCCATCCCCAGTGTTTCGGGATTGGAATCGACGAATACAGGAATTAAATTATTATAAAGTATGGCAGAGGCGGTGGAGCTAAATGTTAATGAAGGGACTAATACTTTTTTGCCTTGCGGGAAATTAAATACGGCTAAAGCGAGATGTAAGGCAGCAGTAGCAGAATTTAAACCTATTGCTTCTTTTGCGCCTACAAATTCGGCCCATTTTTTTTCAAATTCGTTTACATTGGGACCAAGGCCAATCCAGGAGCGGTCAAAAGCATCCTTTATGTTTTGTAGTTCTTCTTGTCCGAGCGAGGGTTTAAAAAGTCGTATATTCATGGTTTGTGTATGTTGGTAATTTGGTATGTTAGTATGTTAGTATGTTGGTATTTTGGTAATTTTATTGTTTGGTTTTAAGATATTTTATATAGCTGTTTGTTTGCTTTTTTAATTTTTCTATTGATTCTGCAAAATCATTACTTGTGAAATTTAAACGTTTAGCAAGAATAAGTTGTGTTTCTAGTTCGCACAAAGAACCATATGCCATATTCAGAAAATGCACAAAATCTTTGTAGGTACTTCGTCCTGAACCTTCTGCAATATTGGAAGGTATCGAAACGACACAACGGCGCATTTGTGAAACGAGACCAAACTTTTCTTCAGGAGGAAATTCATTGGTAATTGCATATATTTTTACTGCTATCTGCATTCCTTGCTTCCAAATTTCAAGTTCTTTGTATGATTTTATAAGTCCCATAACAATGTAAACTGTTAGTTTAAAATCTTAACTTCTTACCAACCTACCATTATACCAAAATACCACCATACTCAGTATTAAACTCCCCAAGCTTCATATTTTTCTTATCTTTTTCGGAAAGCACCGGGTCTTTTGTCGGCCAATCAATCTTAATATCCCCATCATTCCACATGATCCCTCTTTCATTTTCTTTTGAGTAGAAATTATCTACCTTATAAAGTACTTCGCTTTCTTCGGTTAAAGTGCAAAAACCATGCGCAAAGCCTCTGGGAATGAATACCATTTTCTTGTTTTCAGCGCTTAATCTTATTGAATCCCATTGCCCGAATGTGGATGAGTCTTTTCGTAAATCAACAAAAACATCCAATACAGCCCCGCTTATGCATCGCACGAGCTTTGTTTCCGTGGATGGAGGTAACTGGAAATGTAACCCCCGGATAATGCCTTTCTGAGTGCTTCGTGAGTGGTTTTCTTGTACCCACATTTTGTTTAAATCATATTTATTGAATTCATTTATATCAAATGTGCGCATGAAAAAACCTCGGTTATCCCCTATTGGACTTAACTGAATTTCGTAAACGCCTTTTAATTTTCTTGTTTTAATTTCCATCTTTATTTTTTGGGGCCACTGATGACACTGATTTAACAGATTTTCACAGATAAAAACCATCTGTTCAATCTGTGTTCTTTCTGTTTAAAAAAATATATCTTTATACACATATACCCATATACCCATTAATCTGCTTCACACACAAATCCATAACATTCCCGGTTTTGTATTTTTTATACCAGTCAACGGTATATTTTACAGTTTCCTGCAAATTTAATTTTGGATGCCAGTTAAGTTTTTCTTTGGCTTTTGTAATGTCTAAGGATAAAAGTGTTGCTTCGTGTAATTTGTCTTTATCCGAAACATCTTTCCAACTCCCCTTACCATAATATTTGATGACTTCCTCCAGGAGTTTTTCTACCGCTACAATATTTTCAGCTTCAGGACCAAAATTCCAGGCTTCATCATATTGTTGTTCAAGCTGCATTTTGGCGGCTAACAGCAAATACCCTCCAAGTGGTTCAAGCACATGTTGCCAGGGGCGCACCGCATGCGGATTTCTGATTTCAATTTCTTTATCAGCTTCAAGGGCTTTAACAATATCGACCATTAGCCTGTAAGGTGACCAATCCCCCCCGCCAATGACATTTCCTGCCCGAACAGAAGCAATTTTTTTGTCAGTGTCTTTAAAAAAAGACCTTCTGTATGAACTTATTGCTAACTCAGCAGCCCCCTTGCTTGAACTATAGGGATCAAAACCTCCCATAGCGTCCGATTCCTTGTAGCTATAATGCTTCTCAACATTTTCATAACACTTATCGGTTGTAATGAAAACACCTGTTTTTAAACTATTAGATAACCGAAAAGTCTCTAACAAGTTGACCGTGCCCATTACATTCGTTTCATAGGTATAAACAGGATTTTGGTAACTAGTTAAAACAATAGGTTGAGCAGCGAGATGAAACAATATTTCAGGAGTTTCTTTTTCAATAATTTTGTTTATTCGTTCAAGATTCCGTATATCTTCTCGATAGTCTTTGATATGAGTCCCTATTCCTGAAAGTACAAAGTTATCTTTGGGAGTTACAGGATCTAAGGAAACCCCAATCACATCAGCACCCAGCATATTTAACCAGATACAAAGCCAGGAACCTTTGAAACCGGTGTGGCCTGTTACTAAAACCTTTTTGTTTTTATAAAATTCTAACATAAGTTTTGAACGCTGGTCCGCTTGACGGCTAGGCAGGTGACGCGGATTTTGCAGATTTCCTCTGATTTTATATCTGTGATTATCAGTTAAATCAGTTTCACCTAATT
>CAZKIR010000335.1:0-247 GCA_964552835.1 uncultured Bacteroidales bacterium | reverse complement strand
ATGGTTGATTACCAAATTTTCCAAGGTGCTCCTTCCTTCCACATTTTATTCAATTGCAGGTTATCCCGGTAAGTGTCCATGCATTGCCAAAAACCCTTGTGCCGGTATATAGACAGTTGTCCCTGGTCCACGATATTTTCAAATGGTTTTTTTTCCAAATCCACGGAAGGGTTATTCGGGATGTAATCCAAAAAATCTTTTTTAAACACGAAATAACCCCCGTTTATGGGCTCTTTTTCTTCCGTGT
>CAZKIR010000334.1:0-4834 GCA_964552835.1 uncultured Bacteroidales bacterium | reverse complement strand
CCCAGGGAGACCGCACGCCATTTGCCTGTTCATCTTGATGAGTTAAGGATTTATGATTATAACCTCAACAGCATTGAAGTAAATGATTTATATGAATTCAGGGAAGAAGCAGATACTGTTGACAAGATTGAAGGCGTCAATCTGGCTTTCGCTGACGACGCCATCCACGTGAACTGGAATGTTGATAGTGCCGCCACTGGCTACCGTGTATACCGTTCTATCAATGCCGGGAATACTTACCTTGAAGTGGCAAATATTGAAGATGGTGACTCGACGACATATCTTGATACAGAGTATATTCCTGACAGGGAAATGTTGTATTATGTAGTCGGTTACAATGACATGTTTGTCGCAGAGGATTCTGATACAAAAAGCCTTACGGTACCAACTATTAGCGAGGAACCTGCTACAGGCTCATGGGACGCACCCATTGCTTACTGGCCTTTTGACGGGAACGTTGAAGACAAATCCGGGAACGATCAACATGGCACGGTAGTAGGTGATGTGACCTTTAATACTGGTTTTGCCGGTGAAGGGAAAGGACAAGCTATAAAGTCCGTTGGTACAGTTGAAGACGCCGGATACGTGGACATCGGTAAAGATGTGGATGATGCTATCCATGATATTACGTATGACTTTAGTATTGCTTTCTGGTACAAGGGTGATACAGCTAATGTTCCGGGGGGAACATGGTGGAAGCCGGTTATATCTGACGGAGGGGCTTTTAGTGTTTACTTCCTTAAAAACAATGACGAAGAAGTACATTTCAGGCCCGACTGGAACTTCTACGGTTTAGCTTCAAAAGACAGTGGATCTACCTGGATAGAGGCTTCATGGGATACCCATGTATATCCTTGGCCTTGGTCAATTGATGATGATGACTCATGGCACCATATCGTAATTACCTACAGCCAGAGCGAAGGTGTACTTTATAATTACTTAAATGGTGAATTAAATTATAAAACATGGGCGATGATCGATGATGATATATTTAATAAAAACGACACCATACGTTCCATATATATATTGGGCGATCCCAGGGATCCACGTTTCTTGCCGGTGCACCTTGATGAATTAAGGATATACGATTACGGCCTCAGTAGCGATGACGTGACCAGCCTTTATAATTGGGAGCCAATACCAACGCCCGTTCCCGATCCAGTTACTAATTTAAGCGCTACTTATACAGATCCGGACATTACCGTATCATGGGATGCCTCGGAAAACACCACGGGCTACCGGGTATACCGTTCCATAAACAACGGGAACACGTTCCTTGAAGTGGCGGATATTGAAGACGAGGCAACCACGCAATTTGTAGATTCTGATGTTTATGAGGACAGGGACATGCTCTATTACGTTATTTCTTATAATGAGGAAAACGTTTCTGAAGCCTCAGATACAATAAGCATTAACCTGACAGCGGTTGAATCAATGGCCATGGCTGGTACCCGTGTTTATCCAAACCCGGTAAGCGAAATCGTGACCATAACCAGTCCAGTGGTTATTCAATCGATTGAAGTGTACAACCTTATCGGAAGCAAGGTGATGATCGTTAACCCAACCGGGGCCAGGTACCAACTGAATGTTCAAACGTTGCCGGCTGGTACCTATTTCCTTAAAGTTTCGTCATCCTCTGGTTCTGCTTTAAGAAAGATATCGGTTATCGAGTAATAAGCGAAATTGTAATTTTGATAAAAAAAAATGCTGCCATAGGCAGCATTTTTTTTTGAAATCACACTGGATATTATTATTTTAGGCATGAATTCAACGGGTACTACATTCTACCAAACAAAGCACTTATGAAATCAATTAAACCCTTGGGCTTGTTTTTCCTGCTCCTCTCTTTTGCAACCTTAACGAGTGGTTCGGGCGTAAAAGACATTTTCTTCCAACATATCACTGTTGATGATGGTTTAAGCAACAATTCGGCCATTTGTTTTAATCAAGATCCGGAGGGATTGATATGGGTAGGCACCAATGACGGGCTTAACTTGTATAATTCCGTTGAGTTTGCCGTGTTCAGGCATAACAAGGAAAATCCCCGTTCATTATCCAATAACCGGGTTAAATCAATTGTATCTGATAAAGACAGCAATCTTTGGATAGGCACCGAGGAGGGATTGAATTTATTTAACAGGGACAAGCATGAATTTACCCGCTATTATTGCGATTCATCAGAGAAAAAAGGCCTTTACACGAATAATATTAATATCGTGTTTCCGTATCGCGATAAATTATACCTTGGAACAGACCGGGGCATAAAAATTGTTGACCATGAAAAAAAATCTTTTGCTCATTTTCCTGTTAAAGAATTTAAATCAAAAAACATATTGAATGTTACTACCCTAAAAAAGGATAGTTGGCAAAATACATGGGTTGGCACGGACGAGGGGTTATATTATTTTGACCATGATTTTTCCCTTATCACCTCTTTCCCTGAAATTGACAGGGTTGCCTGGGGAAATACCATAGTTGAAGACAGCAGAAGGAATTTCTGGATATGCACGGCCAAAGGCGTGTATAAAATTACGAACATCAATTCAGGAGATTACAAGCATTTCCGAACGGTAAATGACCAGGGTGTTGAAACCAATACTTCATTTTCTGGTTGTGCGATAGATAATAATTTGAACCTGTGGTTAGCTTCTGGCAATGGTTTGTACATGATCGACAAACAAGAAAACTGGACCCGGTTCACGGCTGGGAGGGCTTACGGTAAATTAAACGACAATTATATACGAAACGTGTTTATCGACCGCCAGGACAACATGTGGGTGGGCACTGATGCCGGGGGTATTAATTTCTATTATACACACCGCAAGCAATTCAAGTATTTATCCGTATACCAGGAAGAGGGAAAACGGCTTCTTTCAAACAAAACAAAGGGGGTTTTCGCGGATAGCGAAGGCATGATATGGATCGGGGCAGAGGGGTTGAACAGGTTTGACCCTAAAACTGGCAAGGTCAAATATTGGGGCGAGATAACAAAAATCATCAGCATTACCGAGGACAATTCAAGAAACATCTGGGTAACCACGGAAAATGGTGTTTATAAAATAAACAAAACCAGTAACCGGGTGAAACAGTATGAAATGAAATCCAGGGTGCCAGGGGCTAATTACGTTCATGATTTGCACGTGAACAGGAAAGGAGAAATTATCGCGGCCACCTGGGGGGCTGGATTATGGTTGTTTGACCCGGCCCGCGACAGGTTTGAACCCATTAGCCATACCCTTCAGCATGAAAATCTTGAACATTCGAAATATTTTTACAAGGATCGTGACGATCAATTATGGGTGGGGAATGATGATGGGATTTTTAAGCTTGACAAGAAGTATAAACCCGTTTTTTCGATAACCAATGACCTTGAGCAAGCCTTGCACCTGGATGGCTCATATACTTACTGCATGTACCAAGACATAGAGGGCAATTTCTGGATCGGGACTAACCGGGGCTTGCAAAAATATGACCCGGCCACGAATACAATTTCCAGTTATGGCCGGCAAAACGGTTTTCGCAATGAAGTTATCCTAGGTATTTTGGAAGACAAGGAAAACAACTTGTGGCTGACAACCTATTCTGGACTAGTAAAGTTTAACAGGCTGGACAGTTCGGTGAGGGTTTTTACCTCGAAAGACGGCTTAATAAGCAACCAGTTCTCGCAAGGTTCCGTGGCCATTAACCCCGTGGACCAAAATTTTTACCTTGGCAGTTTAGAAGGCTTGGTATATTTTGACCCCTTGCAACTTGAAACTAAAACCAGCCCGTCAAACGTGGTTTTCACGGATTTTAAAATTTTTAACGAACCCGTGCGCCCCGGATCGGGCCATTCAATATTGAAAAAACATATCAGGCAAACAAAACAAATCACTTTGCCCTACAAGTATTCCGTTTTTAGTTTTGATTACGTGGCCATAAACCATGGCGCCAGCGAGGCCGTGGAATATGCCTACAAGCTCGAGGGGTTTGATAACGATTGGCGAAAAGTAGGGCCAACAAGGTCTGTTACCTACACGAACCTGAAACCAGGAGAATACAAGTTGAAAGTAAAAGCATCCAATGAAGACGGGATATGGTCTGGAAACAACGCGGTAATGAATATCCGCGTACTCTTTCCATGGTGGTTTAAATGGTATAGCTTCATGATTTATGCTGTTTTTATATTCGGTTTACTGGTTTTAGCCAGGAAAATCATTATTGCCCGGCAAAAATTGAGGCACAAGGTGAAAATACAGGAACTTGAGCATGAACAGGAAAACAAGCTCAATGATTTAAAAATTCAGTTTTTCACCAGTATTTCCCATGAATTCAGGACACCCCTGACATTGATTTCAGGCCCCCTTGAATGCCTCATGTATTCCATTAACAAAAAATCTGAACATTACAAGCAGTTACATGTTATTAGCAGGAACCTTAACAGGCTTTTAAGCCTGGTAAACCAGTTACTTGAATTCCGCAAGATTGAAAAAGAAAAAATAAAACTAGATGCCTCTGAGAATGACATTGTTTCATTTGTAAAAGAAATTGTCACAAATTTCGAGGATCTCGCGTCAGAAAAAGGGAATAGGATTATATTCCAATCAAACAGGGAGCCTATTAAGGTGTATATTGATCCTGTAAAAATCGAGACCATCATTTACAACTTGTTGATGAACGCGATTAAATACAATTCCTTTAAAGGGGAAATTAATATAAACATCAATGAAATCAAGGAAAATGACATGGAAAAAGTTCATGTTTCGATTACCGATCATGGTATTGGCATTTCAAAAGCAGATATAGACAAAGTATTTGAACGCTTTTACCAGGCCTCGAGATCAAATTTTCTCGG
>CAZKIR010000333.1:0-4839 GCA_964552835.1 uncultured Bacteroidales bacterium | reverse complement strand
GGCCAGTCCTTCTGCTATATCATCATATTGGAAACTTAGACCGGCCTTGTACTTGTGGCTGGTATTGGAAATGATATCCTGAAAGATTAGGTTGGAATAAAAACTGGCATGCCGGGCATCATAATTTTTTAGGCCAAAAAAAGCATCCTGGTCGTGCAGGTAGCCAGAAACCTGAAAGCCCGCGCTCCGTGACGGGTGATCCGGGAATACCTTACCTATTTTTGCCCAGCTTTCTACCCGCCGTGTATTCATGTTCGCACCCCAGTTCGCCCTGTAATGTTGTCTATCAGGCTCAAAGCTGTTTTGCCCGCTAGTATTATCAATATATATATACTTGTACCCGAATTGGCCGCGCAGGCCGTTGTCACCAATAAACCTCCACCGGTTCAGGCCAATAAATTGTTCGCTCAAGGGCTTGTCCAGGAAACTGTCGTCGTTGCGGTCGGATGTAAATTGCTGGTATTTGCCGTGTAGCAAGATGCCCGTGCTCACTTTGTCAGATAATTTTTGGCTAAGGTTCGCGTTGCCTTCGAAACGTCCTCCCTCGTCGGAAAAGAAATTCAAGTATATTTTTTCGCTGTTTTCCGGTTTTTTTAATTCCACGTTAATCTGGCCGCTCATGCTCTCGTAACCGTTCACTACCGAGCCTGTACCCTTGTTCAACTGGATGCTTTCGATCCAGTGGCCAGGGGTGTAGGTAAACCCGTGCAATGCAGACAGCCCCCGGATGTAAGGAATATTCTCGCGGGCCACTTGCACGTAGGGGCCGGCCAGCCCCAGCATCTGTATTTGTCGCGTGCCCGTGATGGCATCGGTAAAAGTAACATCAATACCGGGGTTGGTCTCGAAACTCTCGGATAAATTACAACAGGCAGCTTTCAACAACTCGTCGCTGCCCATGTTTTGTAATTGTATCGGATCCAGGAAGGATATTTCAGTGGTTTTTCGTTTTTTCATCACGGTCACTTCACCAATCTCGGTGGAACTGGACAGTTTAATGGCCACGTGGGGGTGATCGCCGATTTCCACGGTATCGTTTTCATAACCAATATAGCTAATCACCAGCCGGCTGCTATTTTTTACCCGTTCAATTTCAAAAATGCCCTGGTTATCTGTTATGGCACCCTTGTTGGTATGAAGCCAGTACACGTTCACGCCGACCAGGGGCACTGGTTTTCTATTTTCCCCGGTTTCGTATATCGAACCGTGGACCTTATCATGGTGCACGTGCCCTTCATGATGGTTTTCCTCTTCATGTTGCCCTTTTTCATGATCATGTTGCTCGTCTTCATGGCCATGCTGGGCGGAGGCCACGAAAGAAAAAATGAATAAAATACTACATGCTATTATTGCTTTCATAATATCTGATTTTTTTGGCTGAACCTATTTATCGCATGGAAAAACAGGATCATGCCTGATAAAAAAATAAGTTGGTTGATGATTGGATATAATTATCCTTTTAATGAAAGCAATGTTTCAGGCGGTTGCCCTAATACCTCGGGCACGATGCCCATGTAGCTATAATGGTAAGGTTTTGTATTAAGCAAAACGGCAGTAAACGGCACCGTGATTTGAAAGTGGGAGGTAAAAAACCTTTGCTGGTGGCAACAATGGCAATCACAGTCAGGACAATGATCCGGGTCGCTGTTCCCGGTATCATTGCCATGCTTATGGTGATGTTGTTCATGCTGTACCTCATGGCAATCATCTTGCTGGTGCATGGTACATTGATCCTGGACGTAAGAAGCCAACAGCAAGGACAGGAACAATAGGGTCAATATTTTGTAGGCTCTTGCCATGAACAGTATAATTTTATGCAAAGGTAAAAAATCTGTTTTGTATCATAGCAATAACAATGCCATTTTTGTTTGGAAGGGTAATAAAGGTTGAGGTTTCCCCCTACGCCAAGGCTTCGGGGGACGGGGAAAATTCGTGTGAGGGCCTGGCTCTTTCAGGGGATCCAGGGGTAGCGGGAAGCCCCCCCTTCTCCGCCAATTAGGCGGATACGGGGGACGAAGGTTGAGAATAGAATAAGGTGGCAATATACCATCCCCCTTTGGCTACTGGTCTTTCAATTCCTTTTGTACTTTCTTGGGAAGGGTAGCCACTACCAGTTGATAAGACTCTTTTATCCATTCCACGAGGGTATCGTCCGGGATGCTACCATCCATCCGCACGCTGTTCCAATGTTTCTTGTTCATATGGTAACCAGGGGTAACGCCCTCGTGTTTTTCCCGCGAACGAACAGCCTTCTCGGGATCACATTTCAGGTTGATGTACTCGAAAGCATCGATATCCGTTAAGCTAAACATTTTTCCTTTCACGTAAAAAACCAGGGTGGTTTCATCAAAAGGCAATCCCTCTGTGGTACCCGGGAACGACAAACAAAATTCACGGAATGCTTCTATGTTCATGATACTAAATATACTTGCATTTATTCTACTTTGTTCGGCTTTTCCAGGTCATAACCCGATGTTTTGTCTTCTTTTTTCAGTAAAAACGCGAAGAGAAGCCCTACTAATCCCAGTATGGCCAACATGAGCACGGGGTTGGTGTAATCATAACGCCCGTCCCCGGTCGCGATTACCCCGGGGGTAATGCCCGGGTTGGATTTGTCCAAAACATAACCAATAAGTATGGGAAAAGCCCACAAACCCAGGTTTTGAATAGAAAACATTAAACCATAGGCCGTGCCCAGTCGTTTTTCTTTCACGATCTTGGAAACAGCAGGCCACATGGCTGCCGGCACCAGCGAGAAAGCTACGCCCAGGATAAACATGGGCACGTAAGGGTTAATAGTTGTCAGCGCGAACATCAAATGCACCAACACCAACAGCAAGGAACCGTATATCATCAGGGAAGCGCTTTTGCCCTTGTAATCGGCAATCCAGCCAAACAATGGGGTAAATACGATGGTGCCGAAGGGCAAGATAGAAGTAATGGTGCCGCTCAACTCGCGCGATACGCTAAATTTATTTTGCAACAAGTCGGGCGCATATTTCACGAACGGGAAAACAGCCGAGTAAAAAGTTACGCAAAGGATGGCAACGAAAATAAACGAGCGGTTGTTCAACAAGGTCAGGATGTCCCGGAAACGGAACACTTCGTCCTCTTCCAGCAGGGAACCTTTCGCGGCTACTTGCCTATCAAAACGGATATCCAACATGATATAGAATAAAAAAGCCAGTAAACCGATGAAAAGCAACATGGCGCCAAACCATATGGCATGGGTCCACTCGGGATCGATAAGCCGGGGCGAAAACAACATGGCCCCGGCCATGCCCAGGCGGGCGATGGCAATGTTCAAGCCCAAGGCCAGTGCCAGTTCTTTACCCTTGAACCATTTCACGATGACCTTGGTAATGACCACGATGCTGGTTTCGGCCCCAAGCCCGAAAATAAAAAAACCGAGCGACATCATTTTCAGCGCTGGCGTATAAGAAGGCAAGAAAGAGTTTAAGAACACGTAACCGGGGCCGCCCGTGTTAAAATATTCCGTGGCGCCATAGGCCGTGAGTGCTGACCCTAGTACCATCAGGAAAATAAACAAGGAACCCGTGAGACGGATGCCGATCTTGTCAAGGATGATGCCGCCAATCACGGCCATGGCTAAGAACACGTTAGGAATGGAGTAGGCTGACACGAAAAAACCGTAATCGGACGAACTAAAGCCAAGGTTCACGGTCATTAGATCTTTTAGTGGCGACAAGGCATCATAAAAATAATAATTGGTGGCCATGGAGAGGCTAACCAGGATCATCACGCCCCATCGGGCAAGGGGCGAGTTTTTTAATAATTGCTCGGTTGTCATTTCATGAGGTTTTTAATAAGTACGGGCAAACAAGAATGCCCCGAAAATACTAATTATTATATAATTTGATTGCTCCACAAGAAAAAAAAACAGTCGCCACGTGTTTTACCCACTAATGGGTTGGGCCAGTTTTTTCGCGTCTTCCGTGGTGATGGTTTCGTCTCCCAGGATGATTAGCCGTTCGATGATATTGCGGAATTCTCGAATATTGCCCGTGTAATTGTAATTTTTCAAGACTTCCAGGGCCTTGTCTTCGATTTTTTTCTTCGGGATCCCGTGCTCGTTGCAAATTTGCCCTATAAAATAATCGGCTAGCAAGGGAATGTCTTCCTTTCGTTCCCGCAAGGGGGGCACATCTATCAATATAACGCTGATGCGGTGGTATAGGTCTTCGCGAAAGTTGTGGTTCCCGATCTCTTCTTTCAAGTTCTTGTTGGTGGCTGCAATTACCCGCACGTCCACGTGAATGTCTTTATCGCTGCCCACGCGGTTTAGCTTTTTTTCTTGCAATACCCGCAAAACTTTGGCTTGTGCAGAGTGGCTCATGTCGCCAATTTCATCCAGGAAAATGGTGCCCTCGTGGGCTTGTTCAAATTTTCCCTTGCGCTGTTTGTAGGCTGAGGTAAAAGCCCCTTTCTCGTGCCCAAACAGTTCGCTTTCGATGAGTTCTGGAGGGATAGCAGCGCAATTAACCTCTATAAATGGCCTACCGGCCCGGGGGCTTTTCTCGTGCAGTGCCCTTGCCACTAATTCTTTGCCCGTGCCACTTTCGCCCGTTATCAATACCCTTGCCTCGGTAGGGGCTACCTTGTCAATGGTTTCCATCACGGAAGCAATGGCATCCGAACCACCCACGATTTCATATCCCTTGGCAATTTTGCGGCGCAGGGTGCGGGTTTCGGTTATCAAGTCCGACTTGTCCAGGGCATTCCGGATGGTAATCAGCAACCGGTTCAGATCCAGGGGTTTTTCAATAAAATCATAAGCCCCTTTTTTAATAGCATCCACAGCTGTATCAATGGTGCCAT
>CAZKIR010000332.1:0-4876 GCA_964552835.1 uncultured Bacteroidales bacterium | reverse complement strand
GGCAATCCACATGAGTTTCTCGGTTTCGTCTTCTACAACCACAATATCCGGTTCTGTTTCTGCGGTTTCGAGCGGAAACAGATACAATGCTTTTAATTTGCCTTGCGGGAGGGTAGCCATCCCTTCAAACATGGATTTACCTGTTTCTTCTTCATTTACAATACCAAAACCTACCAGTCCTTTTCCTGTTTTTAATCCCTCGGGCAATGGTTTAAAACCAAAAGCAGCGGCAGCGGCCGGGCAAGAAATACCTTCCGCATCCAGTAACACATTTTCACCATGCCGGGCTTTCATCAATGCCTGGCAATAGCGGTGGTGCTTTACTTTTTCGGCATCCCCGGGCATTTCGTTTTCGTTAAAAATAAAGCGGACGCCAACAGGAAAAGTGTTTAACCCGAGTATTTTCTTTACATTTTTAGCTTTTGCTTTCATTTGTTCCATAACACTGTTATCGTTTCGGTACTGGTACAATGAGTATATTGGAATCAGCTTTTCGCGCCACCTGGTGACTTACGCTGCCAAGAAAAATCTCTTCAAAGAAACCCCGTCCCTGGCTTCCCATTATAGTTAAAGCCACATTATTCTCTTTTATATAATTGAGAATAACCTGGGTTGGTTTACCATATTTAATATCAATATTTATTTTTGTTTCAGGATGAACTGATTGAAAAGCATTCTTAAGCCGTGCAAGCCGTTCGGAATCAATATTATTAAACTCATCAAGTTTATGTTCCAAATGCTCACCTATTTTTACTTCATCCTGCACATGGAAAAGAGTCAGTTTGGGAATTTTCACCTGTTGTTTTTTAATCCATTGAAACGCTTCTTCAGAGAAATCAGAGAAATCTGTCGGCAACAAAATATGGTCAATGATTTTATCCGACTTTAGTTTCCAATCGGGTTCCTGTTTTTCCAGCTCACGCATGATTTGCTCATACTGAAAGAAGTTTTTTCCTGGCATTTCATCACTGGCTTTTTCTTGTTTCTCAAGAGGAATGACCAGTACAGGAGCCTGCATGTTTTGTAAAACGTCAGCAATGGTTCCTCCAATTGTAGAAGAAGAACTGGTACGTCCATGTGAACCTACAATAATTAGACCCGCCCCTGTTTCTTTTCTTTTACGCTCCAGCTCAACAGATGGCATGCCATATATCCACTCTGCATGGACATCAAAGCCTTTTTGATGTAACTGTTGTTTTTGTTTTTCCAGTTTTTCCTCCAACTCTTCCATGGTAAATTTTTCCACCATATCAAGGTCACGCAGGTTCAACACATGAACCAGTGATATTTTTTCTATTCCTATGACTTTAAAAACATTGGAATGTTCGATTAGTTGGGCAACTGCTTTTGAAAAGTCAGTCCCCAGGATAGCATGTGTAACCATAACTTTATATTTTTTAATTTATTCTAGATAATATATGCACACTTTCCGGATACCTGAAGAAATAAAACAATAAAGCAAGTATTAATGATATATTTCGGCTTTATAGCTCCTTAGTATTAATAAATCCAATCCTAAAAAATAACATTTTCAAAATATCACATAAGAGACAAACACTTATTACAGAACCGACTTTATTTTATCCACAATTTCTTTTTCCGCGGCTTTTTTGTCTCTACTCCTATTATAACGGGCAACCATATCTGAAATATCAATGGTTTTATCTTTTCCAATCATTCGATCAACAATTATTATCACTGTCTGAGATTTTGCATCGTATTTATTGACGAGTGCTTTGTTTTCTTCGTTGGCAATTTTTACCCTTCGAAAAGCGATCTCATCATTTGAAAAGTTGTTTTCAACGATGGATTTAAGGTTGTTTTCAAGTTGATTGCAAGCCCGAGCCCTGCAACAGGCTAAGTTTGCTTTAAAATAAAACAATTCGGCTTTTTGTCCAAAACTAGTGCCGGCAAATGCCATAAAGGCAATGAAAATAATTACGCCTATTTTTTTCATAATTCATAAAATTTTAAGTTTTAGTAAAATTTGTTAATATATTGAATTATTTTATTTTAAATTTTAGGGCGAAACTAAACGCTTCCATAAATCAAACCGGAAATGGTTGCCATAATTACAACCAATAAAACATAAACCAATGTTTTTTTAGTACCTATAACCCCTCGAATTACCAGCATGTTAGGGAGCGATAGTGACGGTCCGGCCAATAACAGCGCCAATGCCGGGCCTTTACCCATTCCAGCGGAAATCAAACCCTGTAAAATGGGTACTTCGGTTAATGTGGCAAAATACATGAAGGCTCCCACGATGGATGCAAAAAAGTTGGAAAATATTGAATTTCCACCAACCAAACTGGCAACCCACTCATTGGGTATAATTCCTGCCATGGCTGTTTCATCATGAGTAGAACCTAACAGGAATCCCGCGATCAATACTCCAATGGCCAGCAAGGGCATAATTTGTTTGGTGAAATCCCATGTGGAGATTGTCCATTCCTTATTATCCGGGTCTCGCTTATCGGTTAAGGTAATGATGCTAAGCCCTGCAATCCCTACTACCATTGGCACAAGCGGCGAACTGCTGATAAATGCCGAAACCGCGGTTGCTAAAGCAGCAAGCACTACATATTGCCATTTTAATTTTAAAATATAGATCAAAGAAAAAACCAGCAATATGGCAAAACCGGATGTAATAAGCCATTTATTGGCCCATATCCAGTACCATGCCCCGCTTGTAACACCTTCGGCAGGTTTACCCCAGTTGGCAAAAACAAGTATGATCACAAGGGTGAAAAAATGAAAGGCCGTTTGCCACATGGGGCGTTTTTCTGGTGTTTCAGGAAAATTTAATTGTTCTTCCTTTTTAGCTTTTTCTTCTTTCCTGTAGATAAGCGACATGACTGAGCCTATCACCACAGCAAAGACAACAGCACCAATAATACGGGCAACACCCATCTCAAAACCCAAAATACGGGCAGTTAAAATAATGGCCAAAATATTAATCGCCGGTCCTGAATACAGGAATGCAATGGCTGGGCCTAAACCTGCACCACGTTTATGAATGCTTGAGAACAGCGGCAATATGGTACAACTACAAACAGCTAAAATTGTTCCTGAAACGGATGCTACGGTGTAGGCCACCCATTTCTTTGCTTTGGCACCGAAATATTTCATTACCGCACCCTGGCTTACAAAGACAGCTATAACGCCGGCAATAAAAAAGGCCGGTAGTAAGCATAAAATCACATGTTCCTGTGCATACCACTTTGCCAAATCGAACATGGCCATGATGGCTTCTTTAAACCTCGCACTTTCGATGGGCATGAAATAGGCAAAAATAAAAACCGCGGTAATCCATCCCAGTATCTTTAATTCTTTTTTCTTTTCCATTTTTTCTAAGTTTGTAGGTTTCTAGGTTTTTAGGTTTCTAAGTTTTTAGGTTTGTAGGTTTCTAGGTTTTTAAGTTTCTAAGTTTTTAAGTTTTTAGGTTTCTAAGTTGTTCGGTTATTAGGTTATAAGGTTATAAGTTTAGGGAGTTGGGGGATTTTTGTGACTTCTCAGGTATTTGATTAACTTCAGGATTTTACTTTGAATTACATCAACTTTTTCCCGATAACAAAGGGCATCGGGTTTACTCAGAAAGTCCAAGTCTTCCATGACGTAAAGCATGCTTTTTACTTCAGATGCCGAAGCGCTGGCATAATCAAGGAACCTGACGAAATCAGCATTGCTGAACCTTCCATATCCTTCAGCTATATTGTTCATAATGGAAAGATTTGCCCTTTTGAATTGCGACATCAACTCAAACTCTGTCTTTAATTTTTTTTCATTAAAAACTATAAACATCTCTTTTACCAATTCCCTTGCTAATTGCCATACCTCAATATCTTCAAAACTCTTAAATGTTGCCATAATTGTTTAGGTTTTTAGGTTTTTAAGTTTGTAGGTTATTATGTTTATATGTTTTATTATCAAATATTTACAAGACTACCCCCCCCTACTTCCCAACCTCCCAACCTCCCAACCTACCAACTTCCCAACCTCCCAACCTCCCAACTTCCAAACCTCCCAACCTCCCAACTTCCAAACCTCCCAACCTCCCAACTTCCAAACCTAGAAACTTAAAAACTTCCAAACTTAGAAACCTACAAATAAATCACAATCACATAATAAATCCCTACGCCAATGAACAGCACAGATATTACCCTGCGGAACCAGATTTCAAAAGTTTTAAGCCTGTGATAAAGTTTTCCGACCCCTGATACGGTATAGGCTATCAGCCAGGCAAAAATAATGACCGGGATACCGGTTGCAATGGCAAATACCACGGGCAAGTACAAGCCAGATGCACTGCTTACTGTCATAGGAATGAGCATGCCAAAATAAAGTACGCCACTATACGGGCAGAATGCCAGGGCAAATAACACACCTAGTAATAATACGTCCCAATAAGTATGTTTAGATTTTTCCTGGAACTTTTTTGTTAAATTTCCAAGGCCTGGAAATTTTATTTTCAGGATATCAAGCATCAATAAGCCAATGATAATTAATAGCGGGCCGATTAATTTTTCGCCATATTTTTGAAACCATCCTGAAACCTCAAATTGGTCGGCGCCGATAAAAATAATTAAAGCGAGCAGGGTGTATGCAATAGCACGTCCTGCTGTATAAATCAGGCCATTTAGAAAAACCCTTTGTTTATCTTCTACATCTTTGCTGATAAACCCAATAGCCGTAATATTCGTTGCAAGAGGGCACGGGCTAATGGCTGTCATTAAACCGAGAACAAAAGCCGTAACAATGGGCAAAGAGCTATTGCTCATTAAATTCTGCAGAAATTCTTCCATTTTTTTAAAACGTTTCTAAGTTTATAGGTTTCTAAGTTTATAGGTTTATAAGTTTATAGGTTTATAAGTTT
>CAZKIR010000331.1:0-4898 GCA_964552835.1 uncultured Bacteroidales bacterium | reverse complement strand
TAATGGCCAAGGTGGCCGGGAGGATAAAATCTGAAAATATGGTGGTGTTCATCTTGCTGAATTCATGAATTTCTGTCCCTGCATAATAAAAAATCAAGCTTCGATGTTTTTATCAAATTGATTTTGTTGTTTTTAGAAATATAATCTCCTAAAATTTTAAGAAATCAAAGATAATTAAAATTAAATAGTTAGAATAAACCATTCGCGAAATAAAATTCAGGGAAACCTTGGTGGTTACCATAGTGTCTTGGTGCCTTGGGGGCATATTAATACCACTGTTTTTTCTCCCGTAAAATATTCATTTAGCCACCAGGGCCCGGGGGTAAAAAGAAAATATTAAGTCGATAAAAAAAATGACTTGGTAATCGAGGGATTAGGAGTACTGCACATTTTATTTAATGGCTGGTAATAAATCATTTTTTACCCACCCGAAAGTGGGTTCTATGGATAGGATTTTGTGATATGTCTGCATGGCAGCTTGCCGCTGGTTATTCTCGGCATACATTTTCCCAAGGTAAGTTAAAGTATTTATATACATCCAATTACACCTTGTTTTTTTTTGGTTTTGCTCGAACAAACCAACGGCTTTTTCGTAAAGTTTTATCGCTTCTGGCACGCTACCCCCGAAGGATTTGGGCATGTAATATTTCGCGTTTCCTTTCTGTATCCAGGCCGTGGGGTTTTTATTGTTTTCATCCAGGGCTTTTTCGATATAAAACATGCTTTTGGGACCTAAGGTGATGGCTTTGGCCTTGTTAAGGCTAATTTTATAGGCATAAAATGCCCCTTGCAGTGCAAACAGTTCAGAATCGTTGGGTTTTTTTTTCAATAACTTGTCAAGGTATCCTTGGGCTTGGCTTAGCATGCTTTTGACTTCTTGTTCTTGGCCCAGGCCGATCTTGTAACCGATCAAACCGTATTGGGCATACAAAATATCAAGAAGTTTAGATGGGTCCCGTTCCCAGTTATATTGCCTTATCATGGTTGTTAGGGCGTCTTCCCAGTTCTCCATTTTATCGTTTATATAGGCATCATATACTTGGCAGTTCAATTTTTCAGGTGTTTCCGAACCTATTGCCATGGGTCGTATGCTGAAAAATAGCCCCAGCATAATTAATAAATAAAGGTATTTATATCTTTTCATGGTTTACTATTTTACATATTAAACGCCTACCATCTTTTTTTGTTTAAAAAAAACATAAAAAAATTAAACAAAAAAAAGTGGGGAATTTTTACCGCACCATAGGAAGTAATTCATCTTTTACCCATTTAAATTCCGGGGCGATGTTTAAGGCTTTACGGAAGGTTTTGATGGCGGCCTGTTCCTGGCCAATTTCCATGTACATTTTACCTAGGTAAGCCAGTGTGCTTAAATATAACCAGTTGCAAGTGCCCCCCCCTTTTTCTTCAAATACTTCCACGGCTTTTTTGTAGTAATGGATAGCTTCCTGGGTATCCCCCCCGAAGGATTTGGGCATATAGTTTTTGGCATTTCCTTTTTGGATGAGGGCAAGCGGGGCTTTATTGTTTACTTCCAGGGCTTTGTTTATGTATTTTTTACTTTTAGGCCCCAGGGTGAGGGCATTAATTTTATTAAAACTAATACGGAAAGCCAGGAAAGCCCCTTTTAATGCCAAGAGTTCTGCATCTTTGGGCTGTTTTTCCAGCAATTCTTCGAGGGAACCCAAGGCCTGGTGATATATCTTTTTGGCTTCTTTTTTGTTTCCCTCACCAATCATGTACCCGATCAAACCATATTGGGCAATCACCACTTCACGCGAGATTTTCGGGTCCCGTTCCCAGTTATAAGCCCTTTTTAAGGCTTTTGTGGCTTCTATCCATTTGGCCTGGTTGCCATGGACGAAGGCTTGGTATACATCACATTTTATTTTTTGTATTTTATCAGTTGCGAATGTAGGGTATAAATTAAGTAAGAAAAGTAAAAATAAAAGGGTATGCATTACACGGGGCTTTGATTCCATTTTGATTTCTATTCTTTTGTTCACATTACGCATAAACAATGCCAAATATTTATAACCTAAATTAAGAGATTTTAGTTTTAGCATATGGTAAAAAAAATGTAGATATCTATTTGGTGAAAACAAACAATTTCTATATCGGTCTGCCTGGCAGACACGTGAAGCGTTTTTTCACTTTTCCGATGCTATCGTATACGGAACAAGGTGTTAAAACAAATCAATTTAGTACTTTATATCTAAAATTCATGCATTAAGTTTTGTTTTAAAATACAGTAAGGCGTTCTTTTTATATTTTAAAATCTTGCCTCTTATGATTATTGGAGTTTTCATAATATATTTAATTTCTGCTTATAAATATCAGTTTGTCATTCGTTTACACGATTACCGTCAACATCCTTATATCCCCATCGTGTTTATCACTATTATATGAGCACCGCATAACCCTTGTAATTGCCAGGTTTAACGAATATATATATTGATTGTATAAAATTTGGTTTGGCACGGGCAAGTGGGGCAAATGGTGTTTTTTGCCGGTTCAAGAAGGCAAATTTTATCGTTAAACCTACACGAAGATATCAAATTTTTTGATCGTGGAACGAGTTTAATGGAAAAATAGTGTAAGGGCTAAAAATTCGCCGTGAGCTTGATGTTATACCTTCTCGAGGTCAGGTGGTTGGGCACCACGAATTCCTTGGGTACGCCTGCCTGGTTGTTCAGGGTCTTTATCCACATGTACGAAACCGAGTTGCGGATGCCAAACAAGTTAAATACCTCGGCGCTAAGCCAAATGTTTTTAAACTTGCCAAAAACACCGCTGGCCTTGTCCTTGTTGTTGATGATTACCTTTGAGAAACCAATGTCTACCCGTTTATAGGCCGGTAGGTCCACTTGCACCCCGTTGTCGTAGCGGTTGGTGAATGGTGAGCTAAACGGCACGCGGCTGCCGTATAACAGGTTAAGGTTTACCTTGTAGGTAGGGTTGTTCGGGAAATAATCCTGGAAAAACATGCTAAAGGTGACCAGTTGGTCCGTTGGGCGGCGGTAATATCCCGGGTGCACCAGGTCCCCGTCCTGGTTATAGTAATAATCACCGTCAATGTCGGCCTCGGTTTTCATTAACGAAAGGCTCATCCAGGATTCCACGCCTTCCACGAATTCGCCGTTTACTTTCATGTCTATGCCGGTCGCGTAGCCTTTGGCCATGTTCTTGGCCGAGTAATCTACCCGCACGTTGTCAACCTTGTAAGGTATCAAGTCCTCCAGTTGCTTGTAATAAACCTCGGTCGACCATTTAAACGGGCGATCCCAGGCACTAAAGTAAAAATCAGACGATAACACGTGGTGAATGGACTTTTGGGCCTTGATATCATGGTTTATGTCCCCTTCCTTGTCCCGTATTTCTTTAAAAAACGGGGGCTGGTAATAATAGCCCGAGGCCAGGTGAAAAATCACGGTGCGGTCCCAGTTGGGCTCATACGCGATAGAGGCACGGGGGCTAAAGAAAAAGCGGTCGTTAAAGGTCCAGTAATGGCCCCGTAGCCCAATGGTAAAATCAAACTTTGACTGGCCAACATCAAAAGAATAAATGTTTTGCAGGAAGCCCATGTAACGCTCCGAAAACAGGTTGCTCGATGCAGTACGGGTTTCTGATAGCAGCACCTTGCCGGGATGGTAAGGGATGGAGAAGCCTGCCGAATCCACCATTTTCCATTCGCGTATCTCGTCTTCAATGTATTCCTGCTTGTATTTTAGCCCCCATTTAAACACTTGTTTGTCCTCGGTGTAGGTGCCCTTGAAGGCCAAAGAATACACGTTGGCCGTGAGGTAATTACGGGCATGGTCAAGAAAAGTGCCCACCCCGATGTTCAGGATGCTGTCGCCATAGGTTTCAGAGGAAAAATCCTTGTCCAGTTGGTTAATAAAATATTGTCCTTGGATATCAAAGGTTTCCGACTCGTTGGTAGAGAAGGTGTTCGCTATGAGCTTCATCTTTAGCTTGTTACTTGGCGTGATAATGGCCGATACCGCTGCCAGTTTGGTTTCAAAGTTGTCCACTTCCCCGCCATCGTAATATATGTTAAGGCTCAAGGGATTGCTAAAAGTGCCGAAAGATTCCTTGAGCTCGTCGGGGTAAAACCGGAAACTGTTCAAAGAGTAATTGCCCAGGAATTCGATGGATAAATAAGGGTTGAAATCATAAGTGAGGTAGGTTTGCATGTCACCAAAGTTGGGTTTGTATTCCCCTTCGGTTGGCAGGCTGTTTAGCAGGTACTGGTTGGTCTTGTAGCGCACGCCGCCGATAAAAGACAGTTTCTTGTTTTTCGAGGCGCCTTCCACGTGGGCTTTGGCGCCCAGGAGGCTCATGCTGGCCGACCCGGCGAATTCAGTGGGTTTCTTGTATTGTATGTCCAAGGCCGATGACATCTTGTCGCCATATTGGGCATCAAAGCCCCCGGCCGAGAACTTGATGGAGGAAACCAGGTCGGAATTAATAAAACTTAGCCCTTCTTGTTGTCCGGATCGGATAAGGAACGGCCGGTATATCTCTATATCGTTCACGTATACGAGGTTTTCGTCAAAGTTGCCGCCCCGCACGCTGTATTGCGAGCTTAACTCGTTGTTCGAGCTCACCCCGGGCATGGTTTTTAGCACGGTTTCAAAATGTCCCGTGGTATTGGGTATTTTTTCCAGGTACTTGGCATCAATGCGCGTGAAGCGGGTGGCACTTTCGATGCGGCTTCTCACGGCCACTTCTTCAATGTTTTTATGGCTTATTTCCAGTTGCCGGTTCAGTTCTACCTTTTCCCGTGATAAGGGGATAGCAATATTTGTTTCTTCCGTTTCGTATCCCAGGCACGAGAAAACGAGGGTCATTTTCTGGCCGGCGGGAATGTATAGTTCAAAATAGCCTTGCTCGTT
>CAZKIR010000330.1:0-4903 GCA_964552835.1 uncultured Bacteroidales bacterium | reverse complement strand
GTCCAGCGCATCCTTGAGGATGCGCTGGACGAACTCCTGGGCAAGAAAAAGCTGAATGCAGTGGGCCATTATATTAAAAACGGGGCCATTAAATACAAGCTTGACCGAAAAGTCATCATGAACTTCACGGCCCTGGACGGGCACCTTACAGGGGCAGCGTTTCGCCTGACCGGCGTGTACCGGACCAGCAACAGCATGTTTGACAAGATGAATGTCTTTGTCCGTAACGACGACCTTTATCCGCTATTGGGCCTGGAGGAAGGTGAGGCTCATGAAATTGCCGTCCTGCTTACCGGCACGGAATATGATGGCCCCGTGGCCCAACAAATTAAGTCATGGACGAATTACACGGTAGAAACCTGGGAAGAAATCCAACCGGACATTAAATACACTAACTCGATGTTAGACATGTTCACCATCGTATTCATGACCATTATCCTGTTTGCACTGGGCTTTGGGATCGTGAATACCATGCTGATGGTGATACTGGAACGGGTAAAAGAAATCGGGATGCTCATGGCCATTGGCATGAACCGGAAAAGGGTTTTCTTGATGATCATGCTTGAAACTGTTTTTCTTTGCCTCACCGGTGCTGTTGTTGGTATGGCTATCGCTATCGGGGCCGTGGCTTATTTTGGCCAGGTTGGCATTGATCTCACCGCCCTTTACCAGGAAGGTTTCTCTGCCATTGGCTACTCGGCGGTTATGTACCCGGAGATTGGCTTAATTTTCTTCCTCGAGGTAACGGGTTTAGTTATCCTTACAGGGATCTTGGCGTCTATTTACCCGGCCCGCAAAGCATTAAAATTGAACCCGTCAGAAGCCTTGCGAACGGAATAATTATTGAATATAAAAAACTATAAAATAATAAATCATGAGTATCATTGAAATTAAAAATTTAATAAAAATTTACGGCGAGACCGAAGTAAAGGTAAAAGCCGTGAATGGCATCGACCTGAATTTTGATAAAGGTGAATTTGCTGCTGTTGTGGGGCCTTCTGGCTCGGGCAAAACGACTTTCATGAACATGCTGGGTGGACTGGATTCGCCAACGGATGGGGAAATTTTCATTGAAGGTACCCGTTTAAATGATTTTAAGCCCCGGGAACTTGTCGATTTCCGGATGCTTAATATAGGTTTCGTTTTTCAAGCTTACAACCTTATCCCCGTGCTTACTGCCAAGGAAAATGTTGAATTCATCATGCATTTGCAAGGGCGTCCCAAGAAAGAGCGAGAAGACCGCACCCGTGAATTGCTCACGGCAGTTGGCCTGGGCGACCGGTTAAACAGTCGCCCGGCGCAACTATCAGGTGGCCAACAACAACGCGTGGCCGTGGCCCGTGCCCTGGCCTCCAAACCAAAGTTCGTGCTGGCCGACGAACCCACCGCCAACCTGGATTCTAAATCAACAGAAACCCTTTTGGATATTATGCAGGAATTGAACCGGGAAGAGAACATTACCTTTATCTTTTCTACACATGATAACCGGGTGGTAAAAAAAGCCCGAAGGGTAATCACCATCGAGGATGGTAAAGTGGTGTCGGACGACAATAAAAATTCTTGATGTTACCTTTTGTTTATTGGTACGTGGATACACGATGCATCACGTATCCACGACCAATAACCATATAAACTCAATTCAACAAATATTTTAAATGGCAATCTCCATGAAACGCTTTATCATACAAATCTTACTCGTTTTTTCTATCGTAACTATCGGGTATGCCCAAGTGCAACAAAAAAAATGGTCAATCGGGGGATATGTTACCAACATGCAATCGGTAGTTTTTGATTCGCTCGATAATGATATGGTATTAGACAACCTGGTGCATAACCGCTTGAATGTTTATTTTTACCCTAGCGATTGGATGTCTGCCACGGTTCAATTCCGAAACCGCCTGATGACGGGGGAAACCGTTGAAAACAGACCGGGTTATGATGAACAAATGGATAAAGACCGGGGGTTTATCGATTTGACGTACAATTTGTTTTCAGGGGAATCGTATTTGTTGCATACCACCATTGACCGGTTGTGGACACGATTTCGATGGGGTAATTTCGAGACCACGATAGGCCGGCAACGGATCAACTGGTCTCATACCTTCGTGTGGAACCCTAATGATATTTTTAACGTGTATTCCTTTTTCGATTTTGATTACCCTGAAAAACCGGGCAGTGATGCCTTGCGTTTACTGTATTATCCCAACTTCTCTTCCTCGGCCGAATTGGCAGTAGCCGTCGACAGCGCTGGGAATATTACCGGGGCTGGCATGTACCGGATCAATTTTTGGAATTATGATTTTCAACTAATGGCCGGGGTTTTAAACTCTGAAGATCTGGTGGCCGGCGGCGCCTGGTCGGGCGATATTTCAGGGGCTGGTTTCCGGGGCGAGTTCACGTACTTTCACGATCAGGAAAATTTTGCCGATACCACCGGCGATTTTATGGCCAGCGTGAACATGGATTACACGTTTTCCAATTCTCTTTACCTTCAGGCAGAAATGTTATATAGCAGCCTGGCGGGCAAGATGGACGTGAACAGTTTCATGTCCTTTTATCAGCGGCCCATGAGTGTGAAAACCATTTCATTTTCAGAATTCTCGGTTTTTGCCCAGGCCTCATACCCGGTCACCCCCTTGTTTAATACTTCCTTATCAGGGATGTACATGCCCGGTTTTAAAGCATTTTTCGTGGGGCCCAACTTTTCCTACTCCCTTTGTCAGAATTTAGACCTTTCCCTGGTTTGGCAATATTTCGCGGGGGAATTCCCAAACCCCTTCACGGGGGTAACCAACCGGAACCAATTCAATCTTGGATTTTTACAGGCGAAATTTAATTTTTAAAAAATTACACCCTTTTCCAACTATTTCCCCTTGTATTTCGTCTAATAAATAGATTTGCCCGAAAAGGATAAATCACTACTTTTGCTTTGAATTGGGTTCATAATTAGAAGGGTAGGAAAGATGAAAGCAAAAAAACAGCGGTACTGGTTTCAAGTTTTATCCATGTTTATCATGGGAATGGCGATGTTACTGTATAGTTGCGGGAAAGATCCGCTTACCTTGCCAGTCGAGGTACCGGTTTACTTTGTCATGGAAAATGCACCTGTAAACAATCCTGGCAAGGGCAACCCTTTTCTTGGGATGGACAGTGTCCGCATCTCGATCATGGATATACGCTTCGACGGGGATCGTGAACAAGGGGAAGATATTTTTTTTACAGCGGGCTTCAAGAACAGCCGCGCGTACATGTTGAATGCAGTCTTGGACACACCCGCTGTCCGATTTGATATACCGCAAGGAGAATACAAGCATATGATATTTACCCTTGAGGTAGGAGCTGGTAGTAGACATGGAATAAGTTTTCGCGGAAAATTCATTGAAACAGGCCGTGAAAGAAAAGAAATTCCCTTGCACCTTGATTTTTTCCTTGAGCCAGAACTAATTCAGATATTGGTAAAAAAAGACGATAACGGGCAAGAAATTACTATTCAAAAAGGAGCGGAAAATGAGATTGATATCGTCCTGGATTTAGAATACCTGTTTCGTTTAATCCTGGGAAACCGGTTGCAACAAGCCAAAAGGGAACAACACGGTGGACAAGAAATAATCCATATTGCCCCGGGCAAGAATGAAGATATTTATTATGATCTGGCCAACCGGCTAAGCAAATCATTCCGGGCAGTTTATAAATAGGATAAATGGTATGGATAGGAAAGGGGATTATAGCGATGATTTATTGATCGCCGGTTGTAGGCGTAACGATAGGTTTTACCAGGAGGCGCTTTACCGGAAATTTGCCCGTACCATGTACGGCATATGCCTTAGCTATACGGCAGACCAGGCTGCAGCCCAAGATATCCTGCAAGAAAGTTTCTTGAAAGTCTTTCGGAAAATCAAGGAATTTCGTATGGAAGGTTCCCTGGAAGGTTGGATTAAACGGGTGGTGGTAAATACTTCCCTTGATTACCTGAGAATAAAATCAAGGATCAATCAATATATTAAAGATGAACCGATTGATAGCGTGGAAGAAAAAGAAAGTGAACTGAACAAGAATATTAACGTGCAACCGATCTTGGACAAAATAGCCAACTTGCCCGAGGGCGCCAGGGCTATTTTTAACTTGTACGCGGTAGAAGGTTATAGCCACAAGGAAATTTCAAAAAAATTAAATATCACTGAAGGCACGTCAAAATCTCAATATAACCGGGCCAAAAAATTGTTACAAGCCTGGTTGCAATAAAGGGAATAACCATGAACAGGAAAGATAAATTTAATGAATGGTACAAGCATCTTTTCGAGCATGAGATGCCTGATCCACCGGAACATACCTGGAAAGGTATCCGGGATCAGCTTGACGTGGATGACGTGTGGGATGGAATAGAAGTTCAACTGGGGAAAAAAGAACAGGCAAACCGTAGCTTGCGGATTGCTTTTGCCATAGCGGCTACTTTTTTCTTGCTTACCGGCTTGCGCTGGTGGTTTAAACAATCCAATGAACCTTTATTGGTACCTGTTTTATCTGAACAAGAGCAAAATATCCAAAGGATAGGGGAAAAAAACCTTGTTTTGCCCCCCGCGATATATAAGCTCGATAAAAAAGGCCTTCGTTTTTCTGCTCCATTATCCGGTAATCCTCCCAATACCGTTTTACCGGTTGAAAGGGGCAATGCTTTAGCGAAAAAGAGTACCCCATTAGCCGAAAAACAAAATTTTATAGCCAGAAATACCCGCGAGGAAACAAGGATAGGGCAAACGCCCCCCGCGACCCCGCGAAAACTTGCGCCTATCCCAGTAGATACACTAACGGTACAAGATGGCTACCTGGCTTTACAGGAAGAGGAAAAAGTTTCCATCCCGGATGAAAAACGGGAAAAAATTCCCGTGTACATGGCTTTTTCCGG
>CAZKIR010000329.1:1568-4905 GCA_964552835.1 uncultured Bacteroidales bacterium | reverse complement strand
TGTACCACTCATTTTTTTTAAACCTCTTAATGGTGAGGATTTCATCTGTTTATTTATAAATTCTCAATTGCCAGATGGAACCGCATGATTAAAATAATCATTGTCCCATTTTAATGGATTGTTGATGATGTATTCTGATATATTTTGGTATGATTTATTGTTGCGGATGATGTGTTCCCAATAATTGCGTTGCCATAATATTACCAAATAAACATTCCCGGTTTTTAACGCATATTGTAATAAAATACAATCCTGGTTGTGAATAATCATATCCTTTTAACCGGATAGACCCGCGATGGTGTATATTTGGATTATATTTGTTCATCATGTATATATTCCGTTTTAGACGGACAGCGGTAAACACCCCAACAACCCCAATACCACTTTACCCCTCGCAACCGGATATAACGATAATTGTCGTTATACTATTACAACCCAATCTTTTCCGAAACTTGAATGAGTTCATTAAACACTTCTGATCGTTTTTCCGCGATTTTTTGCCGGGCCAATTCTTCGGCCTGGAAAAACCCGCCCGTGTAGTATCGTTGAAACCATGGGATCACGGCAAGGATCGCGTCTACCAGCGAGTAATTGATTATCGTGTACAGGTACAATCCCCAAAACGCGGTAGTGAGCAAGAAGGAATTAGCTGCTTCCATGGGGTACCCGGCGTACAATTGCCCGCTACCGGGCAGGAAGATGCTTAAATACCTGGCAAGCCTGGGGTTTAAGCGGTTAAGCCTTTCTACTTCCTGGAAAAGGGAATCTATCGCCCGCGCCTGGATCGAATCTTTTGCCGCCGCCAAGAAATATTGCCTGGCCGATGCAAATTCTTCTTTCTTGAAATCAATTATCCCCTGGTACACCCGTTTTTTATCAAGCATTTTACCTTGATTATGGATGGAAATGCCGGCCATTTCAAGGGAAGCGTAATCATATTCTTTATCCAGCAAATGCAAGTATACTTTTTTCAAGGCCAGGGAAGTTTTTCCACTATCGCTTTCAGTATGTTGATATGCCAGGCCGTAATAGTAATGGGCTTTCTCCGACTTTCTCATCCGGGTATAGCAATCACCCAATTTTTCATACGACCGTTCAGCATAAAAGCCGGTTGTATCAAAATGTACCACCCGCCTGAACGCGGGAATGGCCTGCCCGTGCTGCCCGTTTTCCAACTGGTGCATGGCCAGCTGGTAGGTTTTTTCCAGGCCTTGCCCTATCACGGGCAACGATAGCAGGCTGCTACTCGTAACGATAAAAAGTATTGTCCACTTTTTCAAATATTGCATGGTTTCTCGTGTGATTGTATTTGTGGGCCGCCTTTACCGAACCATAAATATTGCCCAGGTAAAACCCGAGCGACACGCCCCCGTATATCCAGCCATAGGCCGATTGCACGCCTTTGTTTTCAACCCCCCGGTATGCTTGCCAAGCCGAAATCCCGACAAAAAGCAGGGAAATAAGCCCGTCTTTCCAGTACCCCGAGTATATCTTGCCCGTGCCAGGCACCAGGGCCGACATGCCCCCGCTTAACCAGGGCTTTTTATAATTTATCTTGTTTGCTAAGGCAAGGGTGTTTTCCAGGGCCATGAACCGGGGGGCGGTCAGGCCCGGAGCGCCTAATACCTCGTTCGCGGCTTGCCAATTGGCCTGGTACATGTTAGACACGGCACAGTAATATTGTTTGTCAAGCGAGGGGATAAACGAATTGTTTTCCAGGAAAAAATCCAAGCCGGAAAAATGCCGCTGGATAATTAACAAACGCCCGTATTCACTGGCAAAATCACCTGGCAACGTGTTTGGCGGCCAGTAAAAATCCTGTAACCGGTCCATCGCGCTGCTTATCTCGTGCCCCTTGCGGTAGGATTGTACCAAACGCAGGCGTGCCATGGTATTGGATGGATCCAGGAAAATAACCCGTTCATATTCAAAGGCCGACAGCTTGTACTCGCCGTTCTGGTATAGGTAATTGGCAAATTCCAGGCTGTTTTTCAAGTTGTAAAGGTCTTGCCCCAGGCCAATAAACTGGCTAATGCCTGTCCAAATCAGTATCGTGATAAGTCTTTTCATACGCGTGGTTTCTCACCGGGTCAATTAAAAGGTTTTTTTCCGGGTCCCTGGGATAGTCGCCCGGGCTAAGGCTGTTGCAACGGCTGTAACGGTCAAAAAAATTGATGGCACCGCTCACGAGGCCTTGCGATTTAATCGCTTGCACGGCGTATACCGAGCATGAAGGGGTAAAACTACAGGAGCTGATATCCTGGCTTGATACAAAACGCTTGTAAAACAAGAACAAGTTGCTAAATATGAACTCCAGCTCGTTGTTGCTGCCACGGGCAAAATGATATTGTTTGCCAAAATCCGTTTCAGTGGCCTTGTCCTTTAGCAACGACAAATTATTTGTTTCCACTTGCGCCAGGGTTTGCAGGCTAATTCCCGTTAGGCAAACGGTAATGATAATACGTGTTATCCTCGAAATCATTTACTTTAATATTTTTGTACGTGGTGATTTTTACTTCCCCGCCCGCGGGTTTATACATGAACTGTACGACTTTACCGGGAAAAGCCAGCCCGTTCACGTTCGTGTATTCTTCAAACAATTGCTTGGAAAATACGCTGCCGTCAGGTTTCAGGGTCACCAGTCCTTGCAGGTTCCCGTTTTTCAACGATAAGACAAGGTCGCCCTGGTCTTTCACGATTTCCGGGGGCATTCTCCAGGTAGATATTACTTGTTCGCCTTCTTTTTTCACATCCTGAAGCTCAAAAGCCGTTTTCTTGATCCCGTAATACGGCAGGCGGCCGTTCACGGCCAGGTTAAACACGCTAAATGACACCACGTTACGGGAAGGGCTCCGGGAAATAACTTGTTGGTTTTTGATTTCCGCGATCAGGGTGTCCCTTACCAGGATAAACTTTTCATCGGGAAAGCTTACATGATAAAGGATTTGGTTTTGGTTCTTGTCAAAATATACCTTGCCCATGGTAAGGCGCTGGCTGGCATCGGTAAAACGCTCCTTGATGCTAAAATCAGCCGATACACGGGAGTGGATTTGGGAAAAACAAAAGGGCATATAAATAAAATAGGCTATGAACCAGACGAATTTTCTTTTATACCCTTGTGCAATGTCTAAAGACATAAATTTATTAATAAGAATAATAACCTCCAGAGTAAACAACAGCATTAGATATAGCACTTAATACCGTGCTAACACCTACGCCAATCCAATAAGAGAGTTTTTGTTCAGAAGTTTTGTTCTTGTTGATGGCCACGGTAAAGAAACCAATGGGGCAGCAGCAAAAACCCCAGGCAAACGCACCCCAGTCCATGTCTTCTATA
>CAZKIR010000329.1:1088-1558 GCA_964552835.1 uncultured Bacteroidales bacterium | reverse complement strand
TCTATACCAAACATGGGTTTAGACGGGCTGGCATAATTCAGCTTGTGCAGCACGCTTACACCGTCTTGACCGGCTTCCAGCCCAGCCAGGGTAATGCCCTCGCGGGCGCCCACGTGGTTTTCAAGTTCTTCTAACTGGGCGAATTCTTGTTCAATCGCGGCTTGATCATACGAAAAAAGATCAGCCTGGTTAGCAAATAGGCCTTGAAATGTAAAAAAAACAATTACCAGTGAGAAAAATATGCTTTTTTTCATGGAAATTAAAATTTTAGGTTAAAAAAGTGTTTATGACTATCATGATCAAAAGTAAGACAAATTTTTTATTTTGAAATTAATTTTAGCCTTTTAGCCTTTATTTTGATCCATTCTAAATAATATTTTTGTAGCCCGCCCATGAATGAGCGCGGTCTTAAAAGTACTAATACTCAAGAATGTATTTTCTAATTAATTGATAATGAGTAACCGCTTCGA
>CAZKIR010000329.1:0-1078 GCA_964552835.1 uncultured Bacteroidales bacterium | reverse complement strand
CCGCTTCGAGGGTCTTCGACCACTCGAAGGGTTTTTAGACCAGGCTCCCCCATTAATCAGGGTATCCAATAAATACCATGAAAAACCTTTCTGTTTTTTAACGTTTTTTTTATCTTTACCACCTGAAAATTTAATACTTGAATACAAAAAGACAACATGATGAAAAAAGTAAGCACCCTGTCTATTATTACTCTCATGCTATTTAGCATAGCTGCCTTTGGACAAACCATGAACGATGCAGCCAAAGCATACAACGCCGGGTTAAAACTGATTGACGAAGACCCGAAAGCAGCCCTGGAAAAATTCCAGGAAACAGCTAAGATATGCGAAGAAATAGGCCCGGAAGCCGAAACCACGAAAATAAAAGCCGAAACACAAATCCCCACCTGTTATTACAAGATTGGTTATAAGGCGTACAAGGAAAAAAACTACGCGGAAGCCCTTAACCAATTTAAAAAAGCCGCCGAAACCGGGGATACCTTCAACCCTGAAATTAAAGAAAAAGCAGAAAATTATATCCCCGCGCTGTATTTTATTATTGGTTACTCCGAGTACAAGAAAGAAAACTATGCCGGGGCTATCGAGAACTTTGACAAATCCCTCGGGCTAGATGAAAAATTCGTGAAAAGCCATTATTTCAAGGCTTTGTCATATTATAAACAAGAACAATTCGAAAAAGCCGCCGAATTTTTCCTCAACACCATCGAGTATGCCGAAGGCAACGAGGCAAAGTATAGCAAGAAAGCCGAAAACATCATAGCGGAAGTGCTAACCATAGTAGGCGTGAAAAAACGGGAAAACAAGCTGAACGAAGAATCCGTGGAATACCTTGAAAAAGCCTTGAAACACGCGGAAGATACCCCCGGGGAAAAAGCAAAAATTTACTTTGAACTTGGAAACACTTACAAGGCCATGGACAACAAGGCAAAAGCCTGTGAAGCCTATAAAAATGCCGCGCATGGGGATTACAAGGCCAACGCGGAATACGAGATCAAGAACGTGCTAAATTGTAACTAATCCAATATTAACCATAATAAAATTACTCTTTGATAAGCTGCCATATATCGCGAAAAGCTAT
>CAZKIR010000328.1:3304-4909 GCA_964552835.1 uncultured Bacteroidales bacterium | reverse complement strand
TATTGTAAATATAAGTTCGCAAGGAGTCTATGGGAGAAAAACAAAGCCACTGTGGTATGAAAGCACTGAGCCTGAACCGGATTATCTATATGCCTTAGCTAAATATGCCAGTGAGGTAGTAATGCGATTTGTTCAAAATACCAGCACTGCTGGTATACATGGAACAAATATCAGGTTACCCGGATTAACAGGTGCTAAAAAAGGATTGAAACTAGAAATTGTATCCAGATTTGTTAGTAATGCCATCAATGGTGAACCAATTAAAATTATCGGTGGCAGTCAGGTTTTCTCAAATATGGATGTAAGGGATGCTGCATCGGGTATTCTAGCCTTATTGGAAGTACCCTCTAATAAATGGAAACAGGTGTACAATTTGGGTAATGAATGGCAGGCAACCATTGTGGAGATTGCAAATAGAGTAAAGGCTATAGCACCTGAATTTGTTGAAAAACCCGTAGATATTCAAATCGAAGAGAAGGAGGTGTATTTAAATTCAGGAATGAATTCAGAAATATTTTATACTGATACCGGTTGGAAACCGCAATACTCACTCGATAATATAATATATTCTCTTTTTGAATATTTTCAGAAAAAAGCTTAGTTTTCATGCTCTTTTAAATGTTAATTTATGTATCAATCTTTTTTTAAGAGGGTAATTGATTTGACATTATCCCTGATGGCATTAATTATTTTTAGTCCGGTATTAATTTCTCTTTCTATTTTAATACGAATTAAATTAGGCAAACCTGTGCTTTTTAACGCACGAAGGCCTGGTTACAGGGAGAATATATTTACGCTGTATAAATTCCGAACCATGTCAGATGAGCGAGATGATTCAGGCGAACTTCTTCCGGACCATATACGTTTAACAAAGTTAGGCCGTATGTTACGTACTACTTCTTTGGATGAATTGCCAGAACTTTTTAATATTCTTAAAGGAGACATGTCAATAGTTGGCCCACGGCCGCTTGCAGAAGACTATCTACCACACTATACTAAAGAGGAGAGGAAAAGGCACCATGTAAAGCCGGGTTTAACTGGATGGGCACAGGTTAATGGCAGAAATTCATTGAATTGGAAAGAAAAATTTGCTTACGATTTAGAATATGTCGATAATATAGGTTTTACATTTGATATGAAAATTATTTTTAAAACTATAATACAAGTTTTTAAGCAAACTAATATTGGAGAAAGAGGAACTGGTAGGATGATTGACTTTGATGAGTATCGGAAACAATCTCAAACTAACATCTTTAATAATGAATGAAGTAGGAAGTGAATTCTGGGAACCTGATTTGGTTAATCATGAAAATATTGTATTCCCAGAAGAGACAAAATTCTTACTTACCGGAAGAACTGCACTTGATTTTATCATTAAAGATATTAAAAAAGATGGTAAGCATCATATTGCTTGTTTACCTTCATATTGTTGCCATACCATGATTAAACCTTTTTATGACAATGGGATACAAGTGAAGTTTTATGATGTAATTTATAGTAATGGCCAATATAACTATAAAATTCCTTTTCATGCAAAGTATGATATAGTACTAATTATGCAATATTTCGGTTTTGTAAATCCTCAATTTAATAAAATAATACAGA
>CAZKIR010000328.1:0-3294 GCA_964552835.1 uncultured Bacteroidales bacterium | reverse complement strand
AGACTTAGAACTGAAGGGAAAATTGTAATTGAAGATGCAACACATTCATGGTTCAGCTATTTACCATACAATTCAGCATCTGATTACATTTTTTCAAGCTTTCGAAAATGGACTGGTATTGCTGCAGGAGCTATTGCTTCAAAATTGCATGAACAATTTCTGTTTGAGCCTTCCTCCACAATTAACTGGAATTACATTAATTTAAGAAAATCAGCGGCGAGCCTTAAAAAACAATATATTGAACAAGGCAATATAGAATACAAACAAAGGGCTCTTTCTGAGTTTGGTAAAGCAGAAGAAATTATTGAAGATGATTATGCGGAATATTCTCTGCCAAATATTTATGTTGATCAAATAAAGAAGATTGATGCAGAATATATGAGATATAAAAGAAGGTACAATGTAAAATTTTTAGCAAACGCCTTAATTAGCCTTGATGCCTATATTGCAACAATTAGGCCTACTGACAAAGATGTTCCTTTATTCTTACCCATTCTAGTAAAAAATAAACAAAGAGATCAACTGAGGAAATTTCTCATACAAAATCAAATATATTGCCCTGTACATTGGCCATTATCAACTTATCATCCTTTTAAATCATCCGATATATATAACAATTGTCTTTCTTTGATTTGTGATCAAAGGTACAATCTTAATCACATGCAAAAAATTGTAGAATTAATTTTTAGCTTTTATAGTAAAAAATAAATGTAGACTTATGCAACTTATTGAAATTGCCGATACTGAAAAGTGGAACGATATTATAAAAAAATTTTCAAATTACGATATTTATTACCAACCTGAATATACTAAAGGGTTTCAAATTCATGGTGATGGGTTACCTATTCTTTTTTATTTTGAAGGCAAGAACATGAAAGCAGTAAATGTTGCAATGAAGCGAGATATCAGTTATGATTCTCGTTTTTTGAGCCATTTAAATGAAAATTCTCTCTTTGATATTACAACTCCTTATGGGTATGGTGGATTTTTCTTTGAAGGCGACCTTAACAAAGAAGAGCTCAATAACTGCCTCAAAGAATATGAAGAAGTCTGTTTAAAAGAAAATATTGTTAGCGAATTTGTGAGATTTCATCCCGTTTTGCATAACCATATATCGGCTGAATTTTTATATAATACATCAGTTATCGGTAAAACTGTTACTGTAAATTTACAGTCAAGAGAACAAATATGGAATGATCTTCATAGTAAGAATAGGAATGTCATTCGTAAAGCAATAAAATCTGGTGTGCAAATCTATTGGGGTCGGGAAGAAAGTCTCTTTGAGCAATTCATTCAAATGTATAATACCACTATGGAAAGAGATCAGGCTAGCAATTATTACTACTTTGAACAACCTTTCTACAAGAGCATTCTTAATGATTTAAAATATAGTGCAACTATGTTCTATGCAGTATTGGAAGGGAGTATTATTGCTATGTCGATAGTCCTTCATTCAAACCGTAAGCTAAATTATCATTTATCAGCGACTGACAGAGATTACCAACGGTTTGCACCTACAAACTTACTATTATACGAAGCCGCGTGTTGGGGATATGAAAACGGATTTGATACCTTTCATCTTGGCGGAGGAATTGGTAGTAAAGAAGACAATCTTTATAAATTTAAAAAAGCATTTAATAAAAACCACGACAATGACTTTGCAATAGGAAGAAAAATCTTTAGCGAAGAAAATAATCAAGACCTGATAGCTATTCGTAAGAAATCGGATCCTAATTTTAATGAAAATTCAGAATTTTTTCCCACATATCGTTCCTAAATCTTAATTGTTTCAATCATGCCCCAAAAAAAAATCTACCTCTCCTCCCCCCACATGGGCGGGACGGAGCAACAATATGTACAACAAGCTTTTGACAGCAATTGGATTGCTCCCCTGGGCCCTAATGTAAACAATTTTGAAAAAGAACTGAGTGCGTATACTGGTGCAAAGCATGTGGCTGTCCTGACCTCAGGTACAGCAGCTATCCATTTGGCGCTTATTAATTTAGGGGTAGAACAAAATGACGAGATACTTGTATCTTCTTTTACATTTTCAGCAAGCGTGAACCCTATCCTTTATGAGAAAGCCAAACCCATTTTTATTGACAGTGAGCCTGAAACCTGGAACATGGACCCTGCCTTGCTTGAAGAGGCAATCCGGGACAGGATAAAGGTTACAGGTAATACGCCTAAGGCGGTTATCCTGGTACATTTATACGGCATGCCTGCCAAAATGGAGGAATTAATGGCTGTAGCCCACAAACACGGAATTCCGGTAATTGAAGATGCGGCTGAAGGCCTGGGCGGAAGGTATCAAAACAAACCCCTGGGCACGTTTGGCGATATGGGAATCCTTTCGTTTAATGGCAATAAAATCATCACCACCTCCGGCGGTGGGGCGTTACTTTCAGATAAGCAGGAGTATATCGATCATGCACGCTTTTTAGCCACCCAGGCAAGAGACCAGGCGCCCCACTACCAGCACTCCCATATCGGTTACAACTACCGCATGAGCAATATCGTAGCCGGCATTGGGCGGGGACAACTTGAAATATTGGATAAGCGCGTAGCACAGCGCAGGGAAATCAATGTATGGTACAAGTATATGTTACAAGACGTGGAAGGCATCTCCTTTTTACAAGAGCCTGATCATGATTATTTTTCCAACTTCTGGCTAACCACCATACTTGTAGATCCTGACAAAACCAATGGCCTATCCAGGGAAACCATTCGCTTACACATGCTGGAAGAAAATATTGAAACCCGCCCGCTATGGAAACCCATGCACTTACAACCCATATTCCAACATTATCCGGCCTACATGAATGGAACTTGCGAAAGCTTGTTTGAAAAAGGATTATGCCTGCCTTCAGGAACGAATATGACAGATGAAGATAGGGAACGTATCAAGACTAAACTTCATGAAATTTTCCATTAAAATGGTCAGCCAAAAAGCTAAAACCCGCCTAAGCGCGGGTTTTTTATGATATCAAAACCCGCCAACCCGTTAACCCGAAACCCGAAACACTTTTTGATTTATCACAGCCGAATTATTAAATTTGTGAACTGAACATATAAAAAATTATGATGACTGGTTCACAAAAAACAGATATACTATTAGCCCTTTACCAGGATTCACGGACGATATTTCGCCTGAGTGATGTGGCAATGCTGACAGGTGATATAGACAGCATATCGCTGGGCAAAAAACTGCATTATTATGTCAAAACCGGTAAACTACATAGGACTCCCCGAAAAATAACATCCGTTAATTAAGCATATATGTATCATCTCTCT
>CAZKIR010000327.1:0-4909 GCA_964552835.1 uncultured Bacteroidales bacterium | reverse complement strand
CCCGGTGTACGCCCGCGGTGATAATGGACTCGTACACCTCACCGATGACTTGGGCCGATTCTTTGTCCCCACCCGAAACCACCTTGGTAATCCTCGTGAGGGTATGTTCCTTGTCCCCGGGGTTTATACGCTCGGGCGAATAACCCACCTTGAAATCCTTTTGGTAAACCAGGCCCGACTCTTTTTCCAGTACCGGGATGCAGTCTTCTTCCGTGGATTCATACACCACGTAATCGCCCTTTTTCAGGATTTTTCCCACGGTTTTTGATGCCGAGATCACGGGTTTCAAATCAGGCATGTTATAATCATCTATCGGGGTGGGCACGGCCACTATATGGAAAGAGGCCTTTTTCAAGTCTTCCATGTTAGAGGTAAACTCGATATCGACATTGTCAAAAGCCTCGGGGGACAGTTCATTACTAGGATCGACCCGGTTTTTCATTTTTTCCACCCGTTCGGGTTTGATATCAAAGCCTATCACGGAATATTTTTTCGCGAATTCCAAGGCAATGGGCAAGCCCACGTAGCCCAGGCCAATAAGCGATATTTTCTTTTGCTTGTCTTGTAATTCTTTTATCATTGTTATTTTTTAATTTATTGATAGATTGATTTAAGCGTAATCGTTTAACTTGGGTTAAAAGCGTTTATGAAAAGGATGATATTCCACGGGTTTTTTCACGAAGGGGTGATAATCCCCCTTTAACCCCACGGGCTTACTGTTGCGGATATCAAAAACTGTTTGAATGCTTTCACGGGCCTCGTTCAGTCCATATCCCTTGCCTTCTAATATTTTCTGGTAACTTACCGTGTGCAAGTCGGTAAATCCCCCGCTAAACTCGATTTCATCGCCTTCCACTTGAATGCTACGGAATGTCCTTTGGCCTTTTTCCTTAATTTCTTCTGGCAACGCGTTCTCGTCTAGGCATAGGTACCACCTTACCCTGGCCTTTTCCAGGTGCAAAAATCCCGCGGCGCGTTTTGGCTCCAGCACGTTCACGATATTTTCTTTCACTTCCCCGAAAATATGGGTAAGCATGTCAAAAAAATGCACCCCGATGTTGGTCGCGATACCACCGGATTTCTCTTCCTCGGCCTTCCAAGAGGTAAAATACCAGTGCCCCCTGGAAGTGATATAAGTTAAATCGATATCATAGGTTTTGTCCTTTGGCCCCTTATCGATTTTTTCCTTAAAGGCGATAATGCTCGGGTGATGGCGCAGTTGCAGTATATTAAAAATCTTCTTCCCGGTTTCTTTTTCCATTTCTTCCAGGGCATCAATATTCCAGGGGTTCAGCACCAGGGGTTTCTCGCATATAGCGTGGCAACCGCTCCGCAATGCAAACCGTATATGGGAATCGTGCAGGTAATTAGGCGTACAAATAGACACGTGATCAATTTGCTTATCAGTGCCCTTGAGTTTGTACATGTGCCGGTCAAATCGCTCGTATTCAATAAAAAAATCGGTATTGGGAAAAAAACTATCGATTATGCCCACGCTATCGCTCCGGTCGAGCGCGCAAACCAATTGGTTTCCCGTGTCCTTAATAGCTTTCATGTGCCGGGGGGCAATGTACCCGGCTGCCCCGATCAAGGCAAAATTCTGTATTTTCATGTTTTGCAGGTATTTTATTAGGCATAAAATAAAAATCTACAAGTTTACAAAAAACAAAAGGAATTTATGGATGAACGGGAAAGAATTTTAAAATCAGTAAAAAAAAATAATGGTTTTAATATGCCTTCAAGCCTTAAAGACACTAATCAAAAAGATTTTACGACTTTCTATTTCGTGAATGATATATTCTAACTATTTAAACCACCTACCTGTTCCAACACTTTCTCCAAGGGCATGTATTCCATCCCAAAAGCACTGGCCACGTTAGGGTACACGCAATGCCCTTTATAGGTGTTCACGCCCAAGGCAATGGCTTTTGATTGCCGGCAAGCTTCTTCCAAACCCTGCTCGGCAATTTGCAGCCCGTATGGTAAGGTAACGCTGGTAAGGGCATTGGTCGAGCTCAAGGCCACTACACCCGGCATGTTGGCCACGCAGTAATGTACCACCCCGTCAATCACGTACACCGGATCGTCATGGGTAGTGGGTTTCGTGGTCTCTGTACACCCACCCTGGTCCACGGCCACGTCCACGATAACCGATCCGTTTTTCATGATTTTTAAATCTTCCCGGCTTATCAGCTTGGGTGCTTTGGCACCGTGCAATAATACTGCCCCCACTACCAAATCACTTTCCCGCAATACTTTTTCAATGTTCGCGTCCGTACTATAAAGTGCCGTGATCCGGGAACCAAAAATATCATCAAGATATGCCAGGCGGTTAGGGTCAATATCCAGGATGGTCACGTCTGCCCCGATACCGGATGCAATTTTACAGGCATTGGTGCCCACGACACCGCCCCCGATAATAGCTACCTTTCCGCGGCTCACGCCTGGTACCCCACCCAACAGCACGCCACGGCCACCAAAGGTTTTTTCCAGGTACTTTGCCCCTTCTTGCACGCTTAGCCGCCCGGCAATCTCGCTCATGGGCTTCAGGCATGGCAAATGGCCTTCCCCTGTTTCAATGGTCTCGTAAGCCACGCCTTTTACTTTCCGTTCCATCAAAGCCTTGGTCAATTCCTGGTTAGCTGCCAGGTGCAGGTATGTAAACAAAATTTGTCCCTCGTGAAAATAATCATACTCCACCGGCAAGGGCTCCTTTACTTTCACGATCATATCAGCCCAATCAAACAACTTTTTTATTTCTGTTTTTATTTTGGCCCCGGCTTTTTCATAATCCTCGTCCGGAAAACCGGCTGCTTCCCCGGCCTTGGTTTGCATGGCCACTTCATGGCCGCGGTTTACATACGATTTAACATCGGATGGCGTGAGCCCAACCCGGTACTCGTGGTGTTTTATTTCTTTAAGGCATGCAATTTTCATGGGTACTTGGTTTTTATGTTAGCAGAACCAAAAATATATAATTCATCTACGATTAAAAATGACGAATGTTAGTTTGTGTTACTATATAGGCTCTGAAGGGGCCTTGCCCGTATTCAACTTGCTTCTTCCAGATTTTACCTGGGGGGTCACAAGCCAAAGGACAGCATTCCACGAGAAAAAACTACAATCCCTCGCCACACCAGGTTGATCCTATCACCTTGTAAATACCCACGTATCAGTTGTCGACAAGTTCTCATCATAATGATACCCTTCTTCATGAAAATGCTTTAAATCCTCGGCCTTGTCAATCCTTTCCTTGATAATAAACCGGCCCATCAGGCCACGGGCTTGCTTGGCATAGATAAAGATCACTTTCAATTTTCCGTTCTTGTAGTCCTTGAAAACAGGTTTTATAACCTTGGGTTTTAAACTATTTTTATCCAAGGCCTTGAAATATTCATTCGAGGCCAGGTTCACCAGTTCTTCCCCCTCGTCCGTGTTCTCGTTAATAAATCCGGTCAAGCGGTTGCCCCAGAAGGCATACAAATCCTTGCCCAGGTCGTTTTGCAGCTTCGTGCCCATTTCCAGGCGGTAAGCTTGTACCAGATCGAGGGGGCGCAACACACCATATAATCCTGACAAGATAAAAAGCTTGTCCTGGGCAAAGGTGTAATCTTCCTTGGTCAATGATAACGAGCCCATTTTCCGGAAAACTTCACCCTGAAAAGCCCGCGAGGCATGGTTGCTGTTCTCTAAATCATGCCCCTTGGACCAACGTGAATGCCTCTCCCAATTTAACCCGGCCAGGTCGGGGCTTAAATCCATTAATTCTTGTAAATCCCCGGGGGTATATTCTTTTAATTTGGCCATGAGCTGATTGGCTTGATCGGCGAATACCGGTGGATAAGAAGGCAGGTCTTTATCAATATTCACAAAATCCAGCTTTTTGGCCGGAGATAATATAAACTTCATGGGTGTAAGAAATTAACTTGTTAGTATTTTTACTTCTTCAACAAAATAACATTTATATTTGTTTGAAATCAAAACGACAATCCACGAGGAAACATAATGGTCACTATCACGAAAGATGTACAATATTACAAATTTTGCGCGTATGGTTTTCTAAAAAACCTGCGTTTTTTCGAACCCTTTTTTATTCTCTTCTTGCTATAACCGGCATTATTTATTTTATATTATACTTGCTAACTTCAGCCGCTTCAAGAATGTCGGGGAATATTGAATCTAAACTAAAATCCAGGTACCTTGTATTAAATGTTTCCTTATTTATTGGTTTTGGTTTCGCGTTGGCCAGTGGCCTTTTTCACGAGTTTAATATGCCGTCCCTGTCCATTATGGTATTTTTTGCCATATATATTTTCGAAAACCTGCGCAAACCAGTCGGTATCTCCTACATTTCTAACATGTTTGAAGACAAGGTCCAGGCCACGGCCATGTCTGCCGAATCACAGGCCAAAACACTGGCTGCCGCCCTTATCGCACCCTTGCTTGGCCTGCTGGCAGATAAACTTGGGGTTGGTTATGCCCTGGTGGGAACTTCTTCTTTGCTCATCTTGTTAGGATTGTTTTTACGGGTTAAAGCCGATAAAAAGTAAACCTTCCCGTGTTGAAGGATAATGTTTGTCCATGATACAGAAAATGTTGGGTTATACCTTTATTTTACACGGCAGTTCCCCTTACAAATAGTGGCACCCCTCTACTTTTTCAAATTGTCCATGTAATATATTTCCTTTACGGACAATTGGCGGAATGTCAAGCTATCCCCTCCTTTTGACCAATCGTTGAACAATCCATCGGGATTGCCCTTTGCCCGGCAAAGGTATGCCTCGAAAAACCAGTCATTCGAATGAATGCCAACACCCGTGAGGTACCGGCTCACGCCCGCATTGACCATACGCCCAACTTGCAAAGGCAAGTGGTACACGTCGGGAATGTTTGAAAAATCGAGGGGATC
>CAZKIR010000326.1:4302-4911 GCA_964552835.1 uncultured Bacteroidales bacterium | reverse complement strand
TAACCTGGCCAACCGGTACGTGCAAAAGTCAGTAATTCTTGTTATCTTTGGCCAGGTTTTTGCTAAGGTGTTGGCTCTCGAGGATTTGAACGAGAGGGGTTTGCTATAACAAGAAAACAAAAGATATCATGTTTTTTTCCGGTGTGTTCACGTCTGGTTTTCCCTATGTCTTGATTTCCATTTTTTATGTCATGGGACTGCTCTTTCACGGAACGGGCGGCAACCTTATGGCCCTGCCTGAACAGCACGTCTCGGAATGGTCAAAATACCCGGTCTGCCAAGATCAGGAGCTTTTTTTGCCAGGCATTGACAAACCCACCCACGAGGAACAAACACCCTGTAAACAGTTTTCTTGCCCCGCCTTCATGGGCGCCACACCAGTTCTTGCCGGATTGCCATCAAAAAAGTATATAGCTTATTTCCCCGACGCCTTACCCTTAAATGCATACCAGCAAGGGGTTTCATCAAGGGCACCACCTTTTAGCCTGTATTAATTCGTATGACTTGTTGATTGTTGAATGTTTAATGAGGGGCGAAACGTAAATGTAAGGATGTACCTCAATTTCATCCACCGGAGGTTTACCGTAGGGGGACAACACTTTTATACCC
>CAZKIR010000326.1:0-4292 GCA_964552835.1 uncultured Bacteroidales bacterium | reverse complement strand
CTAAGCACTCAACACACGATACCAAACAATTCAAGCAAAACCAAAAATCATATTTATGAAACTTTATATTTCCTTTTTCACGAGTATATTATTCACTGTATTTGCCAGTAACGCGCAGCAGGTGTACTTGTTCAAAGATTCCACGGGCATGCCCAATTATTCTATGGACGAGATCATGGTCACTTCCATGAAAGAACCGGTCGGTGTAGAGAATATGCCTATTCCCGCGACCTCTTTGAAGGGCCGCTTATTGGAAAACGGTGAAATTAATTCCCTGCAAGGGATATCGGCCATGGTGCCAAATTTTTTCATGCCCGACTATGGCTCCAAGCTTACTTCCCCGGTATACATCCGGGGCATTGGTACCCGTATCGGCTCCCCCTCGGTAGGTTTGTACGTGGACAATATCCCGTATTTTGAAAAAGCCGTGTTTGATTTTGATTTTTTTGACCTAGAGCGGGTGGAAGTGTTGCGAGGCCCCCAAGGTACCCTTTACGGCCGCAATACCATGGGCGGTATCATTAACGTGTACACCCCCTCGGCCTTGAAACAACAAAAAACTACCCTGGCCGTTACCGGTGGCAATTACCAGCAAGTGAGCGGCCAAATAGGCCATTCCCAACGCCTGGGCAAAAGCCTTGGGATTTCAGTGAACGCCTTGTACAAGGAGAACGGGGGTTTTTACCAAAATGCCTTCACGGACCAGGCCGTGGACGAGTCGGAAATTGCCAGTGGCAGGATAAAGCTGGAATTTGCCCCCGGGCGCAAAATAAAGGCCGGCTACGTGGCCCATTACGAGCATTCCCGCCAAGGTGGATATCCTTACGCCGTGTACGATGATTCCCTACAATTGGCCAATGAAATAAGATATGACCATTATAGCTTGTACAATCGCGACATGCTGGCCAATAGTTTGTACGCGGAATACGATTTCGGGCTTTTTCGCCTACGATCCACCACCAGTCACCAGTATTTTGACGATTGGCAAAATATTGACCAGGATTTTACCCCGGCTACTCTCCTGGTTGTCCAACAGGATCAAAAACAACATGTGCTATCACAAGAGTTGATCGCGAAATCCAATACCCGGGGCAATCACGAGTGGCTCACGGGCGCTTTTGCCTTTTGGCAAGGGATAGATAGAAAAGTAAACGTGCAGTATGGCCCGGACGCCGTGAGTGCTTTTCGTTTGCCCGGCGAGATGGCCAAGGATAAGTATTATGATTTGTCGACGAGTGGCTTGGCTGTTTTTCACCAATCTACCTTAAAACATTTTATACTCGATGGCCTAACCCTTACCGGCGGAATACGCCTTGATTATGAAATGTCGAAAATGGATTATGCCTATTATAGGGAATTGAACCAGCAAACCACCCGCCTCGACAGTTTTATCAATATCCTGAAGTTCACGGAAGTGTTGCCAAAGGTTTCCCTTCATTACAAGTGGGACAAGGGGTTGGAAACGTATTTTTCTTTTGCCACGGGATATAAAACAGGTGGTTTTAACACCACCATCGAACGGGACGAGGACAAAACTTATCTCCCCGAAACCAGCAATAATTATGAACTTGGCGTGAAGGACAAGTATTTCGACGAGCACTTGATCATGAACGTGAACCTGTATTATATTGACTGGTACGACCAGCAAATTTACCAGCCCGTGCCCAGTGGGCAGGGTTCGATGCTAAAAAATGCCGGCCGTTCCAGGAGCCAGGGTGTAGAGCTGGAAACTACCTTGTTGCCTTTCCAGGGCGCATGTTTTCAATTGGCCTACGGGTACACGGATGCCAAATTCTTGAAATACCAACGGAACGATACAACCAGTTACGGGGGCAACCGGCTTCCCTATATTCCCAGGCATACCTTGCATGCCTCGGGCGATTATACCTTGTACTGGCAAAATTCCTGGCTTGAAGAGACACGGTTCCACCTCGGTTACCGCGTGCTGGGCAAGCATTACTGGAACGAGGAAAATACCTCGTACCAAGAACCCTATGGCTTACTAAACGCCAAAATTGCCTTCAAGAAAAAATGGTTGTCGTTGGAATTTTGGGGAAAGAATATCAACGGGCAAGAATACCATTCGTTCTTTTTCCAGGCCTTGGGAAATTCTTACGTTCAGATAGGCAAACCCGCCCGCTTCGGGCTGAACGTGAAGGTAGAATTTTGAACACGGGTTTGTAAAGGTTTTGATATATTTTTATAAATTTGTATTATGAAAGCGATAAAAAAAATAGAAACAAAAATACATCAATTATCCCCCGAGTTAATTGAAGAGCTTGATCATTACCTGGATTATTTAATGAGAAAACGAAATTTCAATAAACCCGGTAAATTAAAACAAGATTGGGCGGGAGGCCTTACTGGAGTGGACTACAATTCTATCGAACTACAAAAAAAATCACTTGATTGGAGACAAAAGTAAGATATTTAGTAGATACAAATGTTTGGCTTAAAAGATTATTAGATCAAGACAAATCAGAAGTTGTTTCCCGTTTCCTTGATACAATATCCCTGGAACAAATCTACATTAGCGATTTTGCATTACATTCTATTGGGGTTATTTTGTCAAGGTTTAAAAGGTTCGAAATTCTCGAAAGATTCATAAAAGATATCTTCTTTAATGGACGTATTGCTCAGGTTACGCTTTCTCCATATGATTTAATTGATGTGATTTCGAGTATGGAAAGGTATGGTCTTGATTTTGATGATTCCTATCAGCTCTCGGTTTCCATAAAATATGATATGATCATCGTTACATTTGATAAAGACTTTGACATTGAAGGGATAAGAAAAATATCTCCTGAGCAAATTCTTGAAAAATAATTACTTGATTACCGTCCCATAGTCTTGATACAGATGTTTCACAGTGCATTTTTTGATGGTTGGATTCTCAATTATCAATCTGCATTATTCATAAAAATGAAAAATTCTTTGAAAAAAATGACAAGGACCAAAAAATTCATCACCTTAATTAGCCTGTACCTGGCACAGGCCATACCCATGAGTTTTTTTAGTACCATCGTGCCCGTGATCATGCGGCAGGAAAACTATTCGCTCGAGTCCATCGGGTATTTGCAACTGGTAAAACTACCCTGGATTATAAAGTTTTTATGGGCCCCTATGGTAGACAAGAAAGGGGTTGACCTGCACCATTACAGGCGTTGGATTATCTGGTCCGAGCTTTTTTACGCGGTCATTATCCTGGGCATTGGTTTTTTTCAACTAGATCATGATTTTAGCCTGATCATCGTTTTCATGTTGGTCGCTTTTTTCGCTTCCGCTACCCAAGATATTGCCACTGATGCCTTTGCCATCATTTCCCTTGATCCAGATGAACGGGGCATGGGCAATAGCATGCAGTCGGCCGGCACCTTCCTGGGCACCCTTATCGGGAGCGGGATATTGTTGGTTATCTATCATTACTATGGTTGGCAAGCCCTGTTGCTTGGCCTGGCTGGTTTCGTCCTCCTTTCGCTCTGGCCCTTGTTCGTGTTTAAACTCCCGCCGCGGAAAAGGGGCAATGAAAAAAGAAAGCCCGTGAGTATGTTGGATATCGTGTTGTTTTTTAAACAAAAAGGCATTTGGCGGCAAGTCGTGTTGTTGTTTATCTACTATTCCGGCTTGATCGGCATATTGACCATGATCAAGCCTTTCCTGGTTGACCTTGGCTTTCCGGTAAAGGATATCGGGTTTATATCCGGTATTTTTGGTACTGCCGTGGGGGCTTCCCTGGCCTTCCTGGCCGGGTACCTGATCAAGCGATGGGGGAGGGTTTTTTGGCCGCGGGTTTTTTTACCTGGGTAACTTTTGGAAACACCTCCTTGTTTGCTATTTACCTTGGCGTGGCCCTTGTATGGGGCAGTTATGGCATGGCTTCGGTCATGATTTATACCATTGCCATGGATATTACCCGCGAAGGCCGCGAGGGCACCGACTTTACCATACAAATCGTGCTGACCCACCTTAGCAGCCTGGCCATCGCCGTGTTTAGCGGCAAATTAGCGGATGTTGTTGGCTACAAGGGCCTTTTCGCGATCGAAGCCGTGATGGGCCTAGTGGTGCTTTTAAGCTTGCGGTACTTGTACCGGGAAAATATTGAACCATTGAACCCTTGAACCATTGAACCATTTTTGAACTCGGAGAACTCGGAGAACACTGATGACACATATTAAACAGATCATCATTGATTTTTTTCTTATGTTTTATTGTAAGCTGATATTTTTTTTAATAGTTTAGCTTTTAAAATACACAATACTAGTTATGGAAAATATTAATGTAACTATAAGAAG
>CAZKIR010000325.1:0-4920 GCA_964552835.1 uncultured Bacteroidales bacterium | reverse complement strand
CGGTGGTTGCGGGATCATTAAAAAAAAATTAAGCCACCTTTCCCCGGAAGGGTACTGGGGCAATCCCGTGAACCTGGGGGAAGTTATCAACACGCCCGGAGACGAAAAATCACCTTATATTCATTTTGACAACCAAAGCCTGTATTTCGCCTCCAATGGCCACGTGGGCATGGGCGGGTTCGACTTGTACATGTCGGTACGGGAAGGGGACAAAAATTGGTCAAATCCCATGAACCTGGGGTACCCGATCAATACTTACCAGAACGAAGAAGGCCTCACGGTGAACGCCCGGGGCGACCTGGCCTATTATTCTTCGAACCGGGAAGAGGGAAAAGGGGAAGACATCTATACCTTCGAGTTGCCCAGGAAAACCAGGCCTAACCCGGTCTCTTACGTCAAGGGAAAAGTATATAATGCCCAAACATTAAAAGGCCTGAACGCCAATTTTGACCTGATCGTTCTATCCACCGGGAAAACGATGATGGAGTCGCGATCATACAAACCATCAGGGGAGTTTCTAATATGCTTGCCCTCTAAGCACGACTACGCGTTAAACGTATCCAAACCTGGTTACTTGTTTTATTCAGCAAATTTTTCTTTACAGGATACCAACGTGTACACCGACCCGTATTACATAGACGTGCCCATGAACCCCATTGCCAACGGGGAAACCATTATCCTGAAAAACGTTTTTTTCGAAACCAACTCCTACAAGCTAAAACCCGAGTCGAAAGTAGAATTAATGAAACTGGTAGGGTTCATGAAGGAAAACCCCAGCCTGGTGGGCGAAATAAGCGGGCATACCGACAATACCGGCACCAAGGGACATAACCTGGAACTCTCGCGAAAACGGGCAAAAAGCGTGGTCGATTTCCTGGTAGAAAGCTCGGTAAACAGAAATCGTTTAACCTACAAGGGCTACGGGGAAAACCGGCCAATTGCCGCGAACAACACCCCCGAGGGGCGGGCTAAAAACCGGCGGACAGAATTCACGGTTATCGGGAATTAAATTCTTTTTTAAGTTCCCTTTTTAAGTTTCAAGTATATAGTTTGAATGGTCTTCAACATGTTTTCCCAGCTATAATATTGTTTTTGGGAAATGATATTGGACAAGAACACGTCTTTCTTGCGGTGGTGGTAAAAATCTTCCAGGGCATTCACGATCATGTAGGGATCAGGTTCTACCACGTAACCTACCTTGCCGTGCGGGATAATTTCGGATAACCCCCCCACATTGGTTACCAGCACGGGCTTGTTAAAGTGGTAGGCTATTTGTGTCACGCCACTTTGGGTAGCCGACTTGTAGGGTTGCACCACGATATCGGCCAGGTTAAAATAATGCGCCACTTTTTCATCCGGGATAAATTCCGTGTGCAGCACCACGTGTTCTTCCAGCTTAAGCTTTTTTATCAAGTCATGGTATGGCTTCGGGTTATCATAAAACTCGCCAGCCACGAGCAATTTCAAGGGAAACTCTCGTAAGCGTTCGTCCGCGAAAGCTTTTAACAACAAGTCCAACCCCTTGTAAGCCCTGATAAAACCAAAAAAAAGCAGGTAATGAGGCCCGGGGTCCAAATCCAGTTCCCGGGCCGCCTGGGTTTTCGTGCTTATCTTACCATAATGGTCATAAAGCGGGTGGGGCGAAAAATAAGCTGGTTTGCCAGTAATTTTTTTTATGTCTTTTAACACCGACTTTGACATGGCCACGAAAGCGTGCACTGGTTTAATAAAATACTTCGTGAACGGGATATCCATGAAATGTTTCTCGTGCGGGATCAAGTTGTGCACGACAGAGATAACCCAGGTATGCTTGTTTTTTCTTACTAAGCGCGAAACTGTACCAAAACAAGGCGCCATGAAAGGCAGCCAATAACCGATCACGATCAAGTCAGGTTTTATTTTTTTCAATTCCCTTCCAACTTTTATCCAGTTAAAAGGGTTAATGGAATTGATGGCCTGCTTTATCAGCAAGCCTTCTGGCGGGGCACTATCAGAATATTGCGATTTACCAGGGAACAGGATAGATGGGTACTGTAAGCTAAAGGTGTAAATGACCACCTCATCGCCTTTTTCTATAAATTCCATTGCCAATCGCTGGTTATATGCCGATAGCCCGCCACGGAACGGATGCGCGGTACCTATTATGATTACTTTCTTTCCCAAAACGTATTTTTGCGTAAAATTAAAATAAATTATTGGTGTATCGTAAATTTTGGGGGTGATTTAAACCCAAATCGTGCGATTTTCGCACACTGCCTGCCCCGGGCACGAAGCGTCGGGGACAAAAAAAATGTAAAGTTTATTTATTGATAAAAACGAACTTGATAAAGAAATGACCAGATGGCCAGGAGAAAATAATGTGACCGCGTAGGGCAAGGATAAAGCTTATTGAAATTCTGGGTTTCTATGCCAAGAGAAATAAAAGCCCAACTTACTCAAGAAAACTCTATATTTGTCCTTTATACCAATCCCCCGTTGAACCATCATATACCTTGCAATAATCCTACCACTTTTTTGTCCACGGGATAAGAAACATCATCGGGCGATAATTGGGCAATGGGTTTCCACCGGAAGGATTGGGCGCCTTCCGTTTCTGTTTCAAAATCAAATGCTTTTTTTGAAATGACAAATTTCGGGGGCCCCAGTAGCCGTATACGATAATAAATGGAAATTAGCTGGTGATCTTCATAAAACAAAGCTTTTTGAAAAAAATCGGTCGTGTAAAAATGGCCTGTCACCTCCACGGGCTGGCCAAATTCTTCCAAGGCCTCCCGTTTGATGCAATCTACCGCCCCCTCGCCAAATTCAAGGCCACCACCGGGAAATTTCGTCATCCGCTGGCCCAGGCGGAACTCGTCGGTCAATAAAACGTCACCCTGGTCATTGGTTAATATCCCGTATACCCTTATGTTAAAATGTTTTATCTTACCGCTGCTCATATTATCCCATCAATTTTCTAAAATCATCGCCCGAGGGGTTTTGAAAAGCCTTTAGTTCAAACTCGGGCAGCACGGCCAGCAGGTGGTCAAAAACATCGGCTTGTAACGACTCGTATTTCGCCCATTCTTGTTCCCGGCTAAACACGTAAACTTCCAAGGGCAAACCTTTTTCAGTAGGTTGCAGGTGGCGTACCAGGAAGGTCATATCATTATGTACCTTGGGGTGCTGTCTCAGATAGGCTTCCACGTACCGGCGGAATATCCCGATGTTGGTCATGCGCCGCCCGTTCACGATGGTCGAATCGTCAATATTATGGGCTTGGTTGTATTCCTCGATTTCTTTTTGCCCCTGTTCAATATACCCCTTGATAAAATGGATTCTTTTTAGCTTGGCAATCAACTCTGGGCTGGCCACTTTTATGGATTTGATATCAATATTGACAGAGCGCTTGATACGCCGTCCGCCGGATTCTTCCATGCCCCGCCAATTATAGAAGGAATCAGATACCAGGGCATAGGTCGGGACCATGGAAATGGTCTTGTCCCAGTTTTGTACTTTCACGGTGTTCAGGGTAATCTCGCTAACTATACCGTCGGCGTTGTGGCTGGGCATGGATATCCAATCACCGGGTTTTACCATCTGGTTGGCCGCAAGCTGTATGCTGGCCACGAACCCCAGTATGGTATCTTTGAAAACCAATATTAACACGGCCGCGAGGGCGCCCAGGCCGGCCAGGATACCCTTTGGTGATTCGCCCATGATAATGGACAGGATTAAAATAATGCCAATGCAATAAAAAAACAGCTTGACTACCTGCACGTAGCCTTTGATAGAACGCCCCCTGGAAATGGGCATGGACATGTAAACCTGGTGCAGCGAATTAATGAACGAATCAACAAACAACAAACCAATAATTAGCATGTAAACGTAAGTACCGCTTTGAACAAGTTCTACCCAACGTTCCGAACCCGGGAAAGCCAAGGCTATCCCGAAATGAATGACCAACGCGGGGGCCAAGTGCGAGAGGCGGCGAAATACCTTGTTCCGTAAAAAAATGTCATCGTGGGTGCTTTTCGACCGCCGGATAACGCGTGTAACAAAAACAATGATAATCTTCTTGGTGATGATATCGGAAAAATAAGCAACCAGGGCAATAAGCAATATCCAGAAAATGGTATTCGTCATGTTGGATATTTCGCTGTTAAGCCCTGCTTTATCGAGTAAATCTTGGATTAAATGGGTGTTAATTTTCATTATAATTCAAATAAAGTCACTTTTTAGGTTTGCTCGCTCATCGTGTATTGCTATGGTGCAAAATTAATAAATATATTGTAGATTTTCTTCCAGTTAAGCCAAACCAAAGAACCGCAAGCCAATGTCCCGGTTAGTAGTAGCATAGGGCCATTACCAAATTTAGAAAAAAATTAGAATAATTTGGGGGCATTTTTCTATTTCCCCATGATGGGCCCTTATTTTTACCTATTTTTGAGGAGAAAGAAAAACCCTTCATTCATGAGAATTTTTGTTTTATCATGGCTGCTGGCCGCCTGTGCTAGCGTACCAACAGCAGGCCAAGACATTTATGATAAATATTTTAAACCCGGTGCCGCGCGGGTAGATTTTTACTTGTGCGGAAACAATAAGAAACAAGACCTTTACTGGGAAAAAGTTATCAAAGAACCGCACTGGGGTGGGGCCAAGGGCAAATTACTAGATACGTTGAAATATGGCGATTATTTTTTCACCATTCGGGATCGCGCGAGCAACAAACTGATCTATTCCAGGGGTTTTAGTACCCTTTTTCAGGAATGGCAAAGCACGGCGCGAGCAAGTTCCGTTGATCGCTGTTTTGAACAAAGCCTGGTTTTCCCGTTCCCTAAAGAAAACATTATCCTGGAAATTTTCACGAGAAACCCGGCAAACCAATTCAAATCAATATCCCGGCGCGTTATCGACCCGGCGGGCGCTTTTGTTTATCCC
>CAZKIR010000324.1:0-4927 GCA_964552835.1 uncultured Bacteroidales bacterium | reverse complement strand
CCGGCAAGAAATACCTTTGTCCAATGGCTGGAACATGGTTTCGGCCAACCTGTACCCCTTCCAGCCGGGCATGCTGGAGGTTTTCGATAGCCTGGTGAACGGGGGCATGCTGGTAAAAATACAAGACGAAAGGGGGTATGCCGTGGAAGAACTTATGGACAACTGGATGAACGATATTGGCCAGTTAGAAGTGACCGAAGGCTATAAAGTAAAAGTGAACGGGGACACTTATTTGGCGATAGAGGGCAGCCAAATGGAAGGAAAGGTGGATATTGACCTGCGGGCAGGTTGGAACCTGATGGGCTATCCAGAGACGGCCCAGCGGGCTGCCAAGGCCGACGTGTTCTCGGGATTGATTTCTGGTAACCTTTTGGTGAAGGCACAAGATGAGGCAGGGAATAGCCTGGAGGAGGTTGCGCCAATAGGTTGGGTGGACAATATACCGGCCATGAAGCCCGGCGAAGGCTACGCGGTGAAAGTATATGGCAATTCTTATATTTCCTTCGGTGAAGGAGGGTTTAAATCTGGTGCTTTGGAAATAACTGAAGAAGATGTCCCAAGCCATTTTAAACAGGCCTGGAGCGGGAATGGCTCCAATCACATGAACCTTTACGTGAAGGAAGTGCTTGTAAACGGACAAGCCCCCGGGGCCGGCGACGGGATTGGCCTTTTTGACGGGGAGGTTTGCGTGGGCGCGTACACCTTCACGGGGCAGGAAAAAGGCATGCTATCGCTGGTAGCCTCGAAAGACGAGCTATCAACAGAAAAGAAAGATGGGTACGTGCCTGGTCATCCGATAAGTATCCGTTACTGGGATGCCAGCCACCAGCTCGAGGCTATTCTTCCCACCGTTCATTTTTACCAGGGCTACCCCGGCACCTTCGAGGAATTGGGCACCACGGTGTTTACCTTAAAGGTAAAGCATGAGGCTACTGCCATTCCTGATAATTTTGCCAATAATAGCTTGGGCCTTAACATTTATCCAAACCCCAGCGAGGGCAAAACCCTGGTTTCGATCTATAACCTGGAAACTGGCCTATTGAAGGTAAAAATTTACGACCTGATGGGTAACATGGTAAAAGACTTGTTTGATGACATGTCACCCGCCGGAAATATACAACTGGAATGGAATGCCCGCGATAACAAGCATGAAATATCAAGCCCCGGTATATACCTGATCCGTGTTCAATCTGGTAACCAGTCAATAGTAAGGCGGATCGTGCTAAAGTAAATAAATGGTTAACTATGCTGTTCGCGATACTAATGGGTTTAGTCCTCGTGGAAAAAGGCATACTGGCCGGCTTGATCATATCCTTATTGTCATCGGCCAGTGGAATTTTTGCCTTTTTTTCATTTCTATCATTTAAGAAAGGGCAGGCCAGGATTTAATAACGGGCTTTCGAAGCAGATATTGATTTTGATATTGCCTGTTTCGCTTGTCCAGGCGATTTTGACCCTTGGCTAGCTGGTATAGTATCGATGGAATGAAAACGTGGCCAAGTTAATCTTCCGAGAAATCCCGTATCATTTTCCGGTACTCTGAAAAGACTTTGGCCCGTGAAATAAAACCCAGGTATTTGCCGTCTTCTAACACCGGCACGTTGTACCTTCCCGTGCGTTCAATCTTGTTGGCGATTTCTTGTAAGGTATCGCTATATTTCACGTGGGTTTCGGGAAAATACATCACGTCTTCTACCAGTATTTTATCGTATTTGTCTGTCTCGAATATCAAGCTTCGTACGTCATTCAGGGTTACGATGCCCACCATGTTATGTTCTTTGTCTACCACGGGAAAGACGTTTCTTTTCGAGGCTTTGATGATATTCACGAATTCTCCTAATCGCATCCAGGGGTGCAAGACATTAAAGTTTTTCTCGATCACGTGCTGGATGTTCATCAAGGTAAGCGCGGCCTTGTCCTTATGATGGGTGATAAGATCGCCGCGTTTGGCTAAATGATGGGTATAAATTGATGTTTCCTCAAAATAATTGATAGTGATAAACGAGATGGTCGAAGTAACGATAAGGGGGATAAACAATTCGTAGCCCCCGGATATTTCCGCGATAAGAAAAATGGCCGTGAGGGGGGCATGCATGATCCCGGCCATGAGGCCAGCCATTCCCACCAGGGTAAAATTCTTGGTTGAAACCTCCGCGAAACCCGTGTAATTAATGATCCGTGCCATGATATACCCCAGGAACCCGCCCATGAACAAGGAAGGGGCAAATACTCCGCCCACGCCCCCGGAGCCGGTTGTGACGGAAGTGGCTATCATTTTAAACAAGAGGATTAAGAACAGGTAACCCGTGAATACCCAAAATTGATCCTGTATATTGTATAAAAAGCTCCCTTGGGGCAGTTCCGCTAAATTCTCGTGAAGCAAGGCGCGAAGGCTCGAGTAGCCTTCTCCATATAGCGGGGGGAACAGGAATATGAGGAGACCAAGTATCGCGCCCCCGGCCAGGCTTTTTTGCAAAGGTTTTTGAAAAGCACTGATTTTTTTTTCTAAAAACAAGGATCCTTTCGTGAAGTATAGGGAGATAAACCCTGATATAACACCAAGAAGGATATACCAAAGGATATCATGTAAAATGGGCGTGGCATCCGGCTTAAAGGTAAAAAGGATGTTTTCGCCTAAAAGAAAGGTGGCAACCAAAGCACCCGTTACCGCGGAAATGAGCAAGGGGATGATAGACATCATGGTCAAATCAAGCATCAAGACTTCCAGGCCAAAAACTACCGCGGCGATCGGGGCTTTAAAAATACCGGCAATAGCGCCAGCGGCCCCACAACCAATCAGCAGTGTGGTTTGCTTGTAATTTAAATGAAAGAGTTTGCCTAAGCTAGAACCCATGGAAGCCCCTGTCAACACGATAGGTGCCTCCAATCCCACCGAACCGCCAAATCCCACGGTAAAAGTACTGCCCACCAGGCTGGAATAGTTATTATGTGGTTTCAGGTGGCTGTTTTTCCGGGAAATAGCATATAGTATCTTGCTCACGCCATGGCTGATATCTTCTTTTATCAAGTATTTTACAAACAATACCGTGAGCAGGATGCCCACCAGGGGGAGGGCAATATATAGCCAATTCAAGTTTTCGGCATGTAGCCTTTCCAGTAAAAGGGTATTGGTATGGTGTACCACGTTTTTTAAAAATACCGCGGCCAATCCTCCCGCCAGGCCGCAGGCCAGGCTTAGGATCAGCATAAATTGACGTGGGTTAAGATTTCTTTCCCGCCAAATGGCTATATCGTGAATAATAGCAGAAAATTTCATATTTTTCCCCTTCATTAAACCGGTATTTGTCCTTCTTTATCAGATCACTGTTACATGAGAACAGTGAAAATACACCGGAAGCTGCAAAATTATAATAAAACATGGTTGAATCGATAAAAAATGCCCATCAGTTAATGCAGGTTAGTTTGCTTAGAACATTTTACACTTCTGAAAAATCCCGGATCATTTTCCGGTAAGCTGAGAATACCTTAGCCCTGGAAATAAAGCCCATGTATTTACCGTCTTTTAATACCGGGACATTATAACGGCCTGATGATTCAATCTTGTTAGCAATTTCCTCCAGCGTATCGTAATAGCTCACGTAAGTTTCCGGGAAATACATGATACCCCTTACTTCGGTTTTGTGATAAAGCTCCTGGCGGAACATGATGTCCCGTATATCGTTCAGGGTGAGGATGCCTACCATGTTTTCCTGATCATCTACTACCGGGAACACGTTTCGTTTTGACTTGGACACTGCTTTCACGAGATCGCCAAGGGTTTCTTCAGGCTTGAGGCTGATAAAGTTTTTTTCCAATAACTCGTCAATGTTCATCAGGATAAAACTGGCCTTGTCCTTGTCATGGGTAATTAATTCGCCTCGTTCAGCTAGTTGGTAGGTATAAACCGAGGTGCTTTCAAAAAGTCTTATGGTGGCAAAGGATATGGTAGAAGTAATCATCAGGGGCATAAACAAATCGTAGCCCGAGGTAAGCTCGGCAATTAAGAAGATAGCTGTCAGGGGCGCATGCAAAACCCCTGCAATCATCCCGGCCATACCCACCAGGGCAAAATTGCTATTGGAAAGGTTCACGTTAAAATAGTTAAATACCTTGCTAAAAAACAGGCCGACATTGGCGCCCATGAACAGGGTAGGGGCGAAAATACCGCCCACGCCCCCGCTGACAAAGGTAATAGTGGTAGCAAACACTTTGAAAATCAATACCAGGACAAAGATGATTACCAGCCCCAGGATATTTTTATCCAACCAACTATAAAAGGTGTTTTTGAAAAGGTAACTGGTATCACCATGAAGGGCCGTGTTGATGGTTTCATATCCTTCACCATAAAAAATGGGAAAAAAGAAAATAAGGATACCCAGGAACACCCCACCGGTAATTAACCGATTGCCCCAGCCATTAACACGCTCGAAACGTTTGGTAATGAACTGGTACATCCGGGTAAAATACACGGCAATTAAACCGGTGAAGACCCCCAGTAGAATAAAGAACGGTAAATCTTCCATCACGAAAGTATCGTGAACTTTTTGGGCGTAAAGCAATACATCTTGCCCCAGGAAAAAGTAGGAAGTAAGGGCCGCGGTGGCCGACGAGATAAGCAATGGCACGATAGATGACAAGGTTAAATCCAACATGATGACTTCCAGGGCAAATACAACGGCCGCGATGGGGGCCTTAAAAATAGCTGCCATGGCCCCGGCCGAGGCACAACCTAGCAAAAGGGTGATTTGCTTGTAATTAAATTTAAAATACCGACCTATGTTCGAGCCAATGGCAGCCCCGGTGGCCACGGTTGGCCCTTCCAGCCCTACCGAACCGCCAAAGCCCACGGTAAAGGCACTGGTGACGATCGAGGAAAATAAATTGTGCCGGGCGATGATGCCCTTGTTTTTTGAGATGGCGTACAAAA
>CAZKIR010000323.1:0-4947 GCA_964552835.1 uncultured Bacteroidales bacterium | reverse complement strand
TACCCAACTCATTTTCATCTCATGATTTAAACATCAGATATTTGGTTTAACAACAATCTCTTTCATTTTAAAATCTTCCAGGGCAGAGGCACCAAACTCTTCAATCCCTCTTGCAACAAAATATACTTTATAAATACCAGGTAATTTATAAATATATTTTGTTTGTTTTTTCCCATACTCTATAGCAATACCGTTAATATTATAAAAACCGTTATCAAAACGGGCCTTAAAATCCTCGTAGTTATGATTATATTTAAAATACGTGGAATCAGGGTTTAAAGTAACGGCAGATACCTTGATCTGGTATTCATAGGTAAAATACGTATCCCAGATAATATCGTCATTACTGCCGCCTCCAATGGCACGGAAAATAAAATTACTAGCTTTGGAATCACTATCAAATGTTTTACCTACAAGTGTCTGAAGGCTGTCAATAACGCTATCAGGAACAAATTGATTAGCCAAGCCTTCCAGGCCTTCTTGGGTAAATGTATAAGAATACCCCGATAAGTTAATCCGCTTTTCCCCAGGCCAGGCCACGAAGTACTCGCCAGTGCCGGTACTTCTATAATACACCTCCTGCCCAACTTTTACGGTATCCATGTATATTTCATTATCTAAGCTGTCAAGCACGTATACTTCAAACGATGCATCAGGTTTCTCGGCTGTATCCTTGTAACATCCAGTCAATAGAAATCCGGATACCAGCGCTATAAATAAAACTATCTTTTTCATATCTTTCATTTTAATATCCTGCATTTTGTGTTAAATTCGGATTATTACCGCGTGCCCTTTGAGGGATTGGAAAATACTTATGATATTCCGCGATATTTGTTTTTCCCAAGGCTTGCATTACTTCCACGTAAGTGTCCCAGCGAACAAGATCAAACCATCGTTTAAATTCCTGGTGAAGTTCCTTTCTCCGCTCTAAACGGACGGTATCTTGAAATTGCTGGTAGGACAATCCTGTTGGCACATCATATGCACTAACTTGATTCACGTCCAATTTATAAGCACGCCTCCTCACTTTATTTATCGCCTCGTAGGCATCAGCAGTTGGCCCGTTATTTGCTTCGTTCTCTGCTTCGGCTATCATCAATAAAACTTCTGCATAGCGAAAAACAGGGATATTTATGTCATCCACGTTGGAAGCATAATTCGAGCTTACACCAGGGTTATAGTAAAATTTTCTCAAGTGGGGCCTTTTGATAATATCCGGTGTCCAGAAATCATAACTTACCGTATCACCAGGCACGAAGGTTTTCTCTTCGCCGGAAATGTCAGAAGTACGTGTAAGGGTGTCGCCGGGTTTCACTATAAAATACTCGAGGAAACCAACCTTTCGGCGATACTCGTTACTTGAAAACTGATCATACAAATCAAGGTGGGGCACGTTATTTCCCCATCCATCGTTAAAGCCCGGATCAATGGGTTCGTAATTCCGGTAAAAACGGCCGGGCACGCCACCATCTCCCCGGTCAGCCCCATTTGTCCCAAGAAAAAATATCAATTCTTTGCTGCCCGAGCAGTACAATGTTTCCCAAAGGTCCATGTAATTTGGTTCCAAGTAATGTGGGCCATTGTCCCTGATCCATTTCGCGTGTTTGGCAGCTTCTTCCCATAAACCAGTTTTTCCTTTGGTGTATTCTGTTCCGTCGGAAGCCACCGTTAAATATACTTTTGCCAGTAAAGCGCGTACAGCGTAAATGGTTGGCCTACCAAATTCAGCTTGGGACCATTCTTGGGGCAACAGCTCGTTATCCACGATATCTACTAAGTCCAATATAATCCGATCATATACATCGCTCAATGGAGATCTTCCCACGTTCGCCAGGCTATCTATAGGTATTTCAAGCGTGGTCAACAATGGCACGTCACCGAACAAGCGGACCAAGTTAAAATAGTTTAACGACCGCAAGAACAAGGCTTGCCCTTTAATCTTGGGGTCATGTTCAGGCCCCACGTTATCGATTACTTCGTTGCAAATAGAAATTGAACTGTAGCCGTTATGGTATACCTCATCAAGATATATTAAACCGGGGCCATAATTAAAATTCTCAAGCTCTAACCTTTCTGGAAAAAGGGTACGCCCCGGGATATATTCAGCATCATCACTAGGAAAATCTGAAAGATAAGGGAATGCCCTCCCGTAGTAACCATAATCGGTTAGTTTAGCGTATGCACCATTCAAGATTAGGTTCGCGGCACCCAGGCTTTTCCATATATTGTCGCTATACCGGTCTTTCAATTCCAGGTCCATCTCGCTACACCCGGGGAGCAATAGGCCTATTACAAGTAATTTATAAATAATCTTTTTCATAGTTCACTCCTTTTTAAAAGTCTACATTTATTCCAAAGGTAATGGCTTTGTAGGTTGGATAACTTCCAAAGTCTACCCGTTGTTGTTTAGAGCTATTTCCCCTGGAATTTACCTCGGGATCATAACCCGTGTACCGTGTAAAGGTAAAATAGTTTTGGGCGCTCACGTATAGCCTTAAAGCTGCTATGTCCACTTTATTGAGCATGCTGGACGGAAGGTTGTACCCAAGTTGGATATCCCTTACCCGGTGAAAAGTGCCGTCCTCAACATAGCCACTATGCCCTTCGGTTAAGGTTGCCCCTGCCTTTGGTATATCTGTATCCCTGTTTGTAGGGGTCCATCGGTCGAGTACACGGGTAGAGGCATTGGTGTTGGCGTTGGTGTTATCAAGGATCAACCGGTTCACGTTATATACGTCTGCCCCAACAACCCCTTCAATAAATATATTAAAATCAAAATTACGGTACTCGATTTTGTTTGAAATACCATAGATAAAATCTGGTTCGGCATTGCCAATAATGGTCACATCATTTCCATCCACCATGCCATCATTGTTAATGTCTTTAAATTTCATGTAGCCCTCGGCTTTACTTGGATCGGGCAAGTACGTGTAGCTAACGCGTTCGTCCTTTACAGCACTATTATCAGGAAAAACACCCAAACTATAATACCCGTGGAAAGAACCAAGGGGATTGCCTTCTGCAACTATTACCGTTGGGGTAACGTTTGATACCACACCACTATAATGCCCCTCGTAAATAGCCGCTTTATCACCAATATCAAGAACTCTATTCCTATTAATAGAAAAAGTGACAATAGAGGCCCATGTAAAATCTTTATTTTCCACGTTAAATGAATTAACAGAAAACTCGAAGCCCTTATTCAAAATAGAGCCAACGTTTTCCCATCTATCATTAACACCTAGTAATGGGTCTACTTCTTTTTCCAGTAACAGGTGACTTGTATTCTTCTCGTAATAATCGGCAACAAGGGTAATCCGTTCTTCAAACAAACCAAGATCAAATCCTATATCCGATTGGGTACTAACTTCCCAGCTTAAGTTCGGGTTTCCGATACTTTGTTTACCATATACAAGTTGAGCAGTTTCGTTAAAAATTGCAGCCGACGAGCTACTGGCACCCCATAAGACACGGTCGCGGTAATAACCTAAACCGCTCCTGTTACCAGCCTTTCCATAACTAAACCTCAACTTTAAATTGCTTACAAGGTTTTGATTTTGCATGAAAGATTCTTCACTAACCCGGTAAGCCAATGCAACAGCAGGGAAATTCCCCCATTTCTTGTTTTCTGCAAACCGTGAACTACCATCCCTTCTGAGGGAACCAGTGAAGTAATACCTGTTATCATAATTATAAAAAATCCGGCCCAGGAGGGATTGATAATTGTCTTCGCCACCAGAGCTATTTAAAACCGTTTTATCCGTGTTTTGTGCACCCCCGATCCCGTAATAAGTCAACAGATCGCTAATAAACCCCTGCGCGTCCACGCTAAAATGATATCCCTCGTCATGTTCTTGGGTATACGCGGCAGTTAAGTGTATGTTATGTAACCCCAGCGCTTTTTTATATGTAAGTATATTTTCATTGCTCCAGGAATAACCAGAGTAATTCCGGGCGGATGCTTTTCCTTTCACATCACCACCAGCTACCGTTTCAATAGTACGTGGCCAATATCCCTGCTGCAGGTCTTCTGTATATTGAATGCCAAAAGTGGATTTTAAATTGACCGATTCCCAGGGATCAAAATTTAATTGGGCATAATCGTAAATATATTTTCGGGTCAATTTATCTATTCTCTCTTTCGCTACAGCGTATGGATTGGGCATGTCATTCAACATGGAATACGTTCCGTCATCCTCTCTGAGGGGCAATTCAGGGGTGTATTTAATAGCCAAATCAGGCACACCTGGATCAAAACCGTACCCGCTTGTATTTCGTGGTATCGCATTACTAGAACGCTGGGCCACGTACAGGGAGTTATCAAAACTAATCATGTCATTTAACTTCCAGGTGTTCCTGGCACGAACACTATAACGCTTAAAATCAGAACCAATAATAATCCCATCCTCATCAAGGTAATTAAAGGAGAGGTTATATGTTGTCCGTTCATTTCCATCACTCACCGATAACTGGTAATTATGTTTTGCACCGGGCCTGTAAATTAAATCTTGCCAATCGGTAGTCGACGCGTTAGCAATTTCTTCATCAGTATAATATTCACTGCCCCGGGCTTCGTTGGCTAATGTCATGTATTGTGGGGCATCGAGCAAATCTAATTTTTTACGCAGGGTATTTGCACTATACGAAGCATTAAAGTTTACTTTAAACTTGTTCGGGGTACCCGAATGTGTTGTAATTAAGATAACCCCGTTAGCCCCGCGCGCGCCATAAATTGCTGTAGCGGAAGCATCTTTAAGAACTTCGACAGATTTTATGTCCCTTGGGTTAATAGAACTTAAATCACCGGCCTGGGTAAACCCATCAATAACAACAAGGGGTGAGTTAGAGGAGTTAATCGAGTTGTTTCCCCGGATACGTATAGACAACCCGGCTCCCGGGGCCCCGTCTGTTTTGGTAATCGATACCCCCGCAATCCGTCCCTTTATT
>CAZKIR010000322.1:0-4955 GCA_964552835.1 uncultured Bacteroidales bacterium | reverse complement strand
AACCCCGCAAGTTTTCCAGTCAAAATTGTTGAAAGGGGCCTACGAGCAAGTCTACACGCCCAATTTTACTGATGATGCCAGCGTGATGGAAAAAATGGGCCATGCCCTGCAGCTCGTGGAGGGCAACCGGGAAAATATCAAGATAACCGATCCCATGGACTGGAAAATTGCCCGCCTTATCTTGGAAGGTTAACGATGGATAAGGCCACTTTTGTTTCAAGGGATATGGTTACCATGCCCGGGCAAAAGTAGGCAGGCTTGTATCAATAGCCGGGATAAGGAGTTTGGATGCTTGGCAGGCTAAAATAAAGGTTAAAAACTGTTGTGATAACACGCGGAGCATGGGGTTCAGGGTAAACATGAAAGGAAAAGGTACACGAGTTTTCTGTTCAACTGCAGGAAAAAAATAAAGCCCTGGCCGGGCCAGGTAAGGTATATACCAATAAACTTATGATAGGTCCTTAACTTCTTTTTTCCAGGCCTAATTCCACAAGTCTACCTGCTGCAGGTTTATTTCTTCCTCGAAAAACACCCGGGCAATCTTGTTAAAATAATCGGTGTAATCGGAAACGTAGAATTGATGTCCGGCAGGGGGGGCGTAGTTTAGCAAATCGTGCTGGCCCAGGGTTTTTTTCAAGGCCTTGGCCACGATCAAGGCCGAATCGAGTATCTCGACCTGGAACTCGTAAAATTTCCGTATTTGGTTTTTAATGATAGGGTAATGGGTGCAGCCCAGGATAAGGGACGAAATGCCCCGCAGGGATTCATGCGACAGGTAGGATCGTATGATCGCGTTGCTGATATCATCATAAATAAACCCTTCTTCGATCATGGGCACGAACAAGGGGGTGGCTTTTGAAACTACTTCCAGTTCCGGGGCCACCTCGCTGATTTTTCGTTCGTATGCCCCGCTGTTAATGGTGCCTTTAGTACCGATCACGCCTATTTTTTTGCCACTTGGTTGATTGGCCAATTGCCCGATCACGGGGTTGATCACGTCTAGGACAATGGCACGGCTGCCCACGTGTTCTTGCAGCCCGGCAAAGGCGGTGGCAGAGGCCGTGTTGCAGGCCACCAGGATGACCTTGCAGTTTTTCTCGAGCAAGAAATCGGCAATTCTCTTGGAATAATGTTGTATGGAAGCACTGGATTTGTCGCCATAGGGCAAGTGGGCTGTATCGCCAAAATAAATCAATTGTTCGGAAGGCAACAAGTGGTTGATGGCATTGGCCACGGTAAGCCCCCCGACCCCGGAGTCGAACATACCGATGGCTTGTGATGCGTTTTGTTTTGGCATGGGCATTTTAGCATTTTGGCCAGGCAAGGCAACCAACCTGGGTTCCCGCCTGGCAGCAGACCAATGGTTAATTCTTGTAGCCCAGGCGTTCCAATACCTGGTCGCTAATATCATACTGCGGATTGGTATACAGCATGCTGGCACCGGCCGCGGTATCGAAGATCGCATCATACCGTTTCTCGGTAGAGAGTTCTTCTAACGCGTTGTACAACTCGTCCTGGATGGGTTGGATCAATTCTTTCCGTTTCTGGTAGAGTTCCCCCTCGGGGCCAAAATATTTTTTTTGCAATTCCTTTACTTCCTTTTCCTTGTTGATGATTTCTTCTTCTTTTTTCCGCTTCATGTCTTCCGACATCAATACCTTATCGGTCTGGTATTCTTTATACATTTCATCAATCTCGGCATACATTTGTTCTACCTCGTTTTGCCATTCTTTCGACATCTTGTCGAGCTTATCCTGCGCCGCCACGTACGACGGGATATTTTTCATGATATAGTCCGTGTCAACAAACGCGAATTTTTGGGCGATGCCCGCGAAAGAAAAAAGGGCCAATGCCAATATGGATAAGATGGTCTTTTTCATAATCTTGTATTTTTGTTTATATTATTATGTTAAAAATTTTGTCCTATCACGAAATGGAATTGCGACTTGTCCATGGGTTTCGGGTTGCCGAAGCTATCATAAACCGTGTCAAAGCCATAGCCCCAGTCAATACCAAGTAAGCCAAACATAGGCAAGAAAGCCCTTAAACCGACCCCAGCCGAACGTTTCACGTTGAAGGGGTTAAAGTCATCAAACTCGTACCAACAGTTCCCTGCTTCCAGGAACCCCAGGAAGTAAATCGTTGCCTGGGGTTTCAACACGGCTGGGTAGCGAAGCTCGAGGCTATATTTTGTAAAAACGTTACCGGATTTGTTGCCATTGACAATGGGCGTAAGGGTACCGTCATCATAGCCCCTTAAGGCTATCACATCACGGCCGTACCAGCTATAGCCATACATGCCGTCCCCCCCTAAATCAAAGCCTTCAAAAGGTGATGGGCCCAGGTCGTCGTTGTAATGGGCCAGCCAGCCAAACCGCGTTTTGGTGGCCAATACCAGGTTTTCTACCAAAGTCTTGTACCAAACCCCCTTGAAGGTCCACTTGTGGTACTCGATCCACTTGTATTTTTCTGCGTCCGTCATGCTGGGGTCCGAGTAATTCTTATCATTTACCAAGGAATAGGGCGGGGTAATTTGTAAGCCAAGGGAAAACTCGGAACCTGTACGGGGGTAAATCAACTGGTCCACCGAATTCCGGCCGAACTGGGTTTTCAGGTTCAGGTGGTTGGCCTTGCCATTTTCTATCAAGAAACCGCCCCATTCTTTCAGGTTATATTGTTGCATGCTCAGCTCGTGGTACAAGGTAAAATAATCGTCGGGCCAACTTAACCGGCGGCCAAGGCCGATAGACATCCCGGTATTTTTCAGGAAACGCTTGTCGGCCTCGTCCTGGTCAATCCCGTAACCGTAACCGTATGGATTATAGCGGTTGTAATAAGAAGATACCCCCGTGTATTTTGAATGGTAAACGGAAACATTGAACGAATTTGGCTTTTTACCGCCCAGCCAGGGTTCCACGAAGGAGAAATTATAGGATTGGTATATTTTGCCGCTGGTTTGCGCCCGCAAGCTAAGGGTTTGGCCATCGCCCGTGGGCAAGGGCCTCCATGCCTCCTTGTTAAAAATGTTGCGGGCCGAGAAATTATTGAACCGCAAGCCGATGGTCCCGACAAGCATGCCAGCGCCCCAGCCGCCGGAAATCTCGAGCTGGTCGTTGGCTTTCTCGGTTACCAGGTATTCCAGGTCCACTGTTTCCGTGGCCGGATCGGGCTGGGGTTTCACGTCCAGTTTCTCGGGGTCAAAATGGCCCAGGTTGGCCAGTTCGCGTATGGAACGGGTAATGTTATTTTTCCGGAACAGTTCACCGGGCCTTGTCCTGAGTTCTCGGCGTATCACGTGTTCGTTGGTTTTGGTGTTGCCGGCAATTTTCACCTCGTCCAGGGTAGCCTGTTCGCCCTCGAAAATCCGCATTTCCAGCATCACGCTGTCCTTTTTAATTTCCGTTTCCACGGGCGAGATATTAAAAAACAAGTAGCCATTGTTCAGGTACAAGTTGCTCACCGCGTCTTCGTCAACGTATAGCCGCTTTTCCAGCAAGGAAGGATCGTAAGGGTCGCCGGGTTGTATTTGAAGGTTGGCTTCCAGGTACTCGGCGGGGTACTTGGTATTTCCCACCCAGTTAAAATCCCCGAAATAGTATTGTTCTCCCTCGGAAATGGTCATCTCGATGTTCACGGTTTTTTCATCGTGCCGGTACACTGTGTCTTCTGTGATTTCCACGTCGCGGTAACCCAGTTCATGGTATTTCTCGATAATTTTTTTCTTGTCTGTTTTTAAATTTTCCTTGGTAAAGCGGGAAGGCTTGTAAAACAAGTACCATTTGTTCCGTTTAATTTCTTTCATAGCCCGGCGCAATTGCCAGTCGTTAAACACGTCGTTGTTTTCAAACACGATATCGTTTACCCGTACTTTGTCTTTCTTGTCCACCTCCACGATCAGGTTTACCGTGTTCATGTAAACGCTATCGTATTGCTGGGTGATATTTACCTCGGTGTCCAGGAAGCCTTTTTCAACAAAATGTTTTTGTATAATGTTCTTGGTGTTGTTCAGTATATTTTGGGTCACCTGGCTGCCCCTTTTCAGATCCACTTTTTCTTCCAGGTCTTTTTCCTCGGAGCTTTTAATGCCTTTAAAGTTGATAGAATTCAAGCGGGACCTTTCCTGCAGGTAAATATCGAGGTATACTTTATCCCCCTCGAACCTGGTGGCCCGTATTTTCACGTCCGAGAAAAGGCCTTGTTCCCAGTATTTTTTCACGGCCTTGGTAATCTCGTCACCGGGCACGGAGATTACGTCGCCAACTGATATGCCCGATAATTGGGCCAGCACGTTTTGGTCCAGGTATTTGACCCCGGTAACGCTAATCTCGGCTACCTCGTATTCTTCTTGTTCTGCATAGTCAATTACTTGATCTTCCTTGGTGTTTGGTTGGGCATATACTTGTAGGCTTAGGATACAAGCCAGGAAAAAAGAAAATCCGGGTTTCATTTTATATATCATTCTTTTCATGTTCATTGAGTTGTTCACTAGTTTTGCCAAATCTTCTTTCCCTTTGTTGAAAATTGAGAATTGCTTCAAAAAGGTTTTCCCTTCTAAAATCAGGCCAAAGAATTTCGGTAAAATATAATTCGGTATAAGCAATTTGCCATAATAAAAAATTGCTCACCCGGAATTCGCCGCTGGTGCGGATCAACAAGTCGGGATCTGGTATTTCGGCGGTAGTTAAAAATTGTCTGAACACGTTTTCGTCAATGTCTTCTACCCGCGTTTTTTGTTCTTTCACCTTTTGGGCGATTTGTTTCACGGCGTTCATGATTTCCCACCGGGCGCTATAACTTATGGCCAATACGAGGTTTAGTCCCGTGTTCCGGGCGGTTGCACAAATGGTTTTTTGCAAGTTCCCGTGCACGTCAGGGGGTAAGCTGTCCATGTCGCCAATGGCCAGCAACCTCACGTTGTTTTCCATTAAGCCCTCGGTTTCAGCGCTTATGGTATT
>CAZKIR010000321.1:0-4967 GCA_964552835.1 uncultured Bacteroidales bacterium | reverse complement strand
CGAAGGTATACTGGCGGACACTCAGTCCGTCAGCCGCCTACTCGATTGTGTGTAGTTATTCTTTCAAAGGGTAATATTTTTCAATTATTATAGTTTTGGATTTTGTTGGCATTTCCGAAATATTCTCATAGTAATCTACAATAATCGTATCATTTTGAATTTCTTCAGGCGTGCCAATTGTGTCACTTTTATGTGTATGTGGAATGGTAAATTCAATTTTTAAATCACATTCTAATCCAGGTGTTGTCGATGTAAAGACTTGAGATTGTTCGTTTTCATTATATTGCGAAACTGTCCAGTTTTTCGGTCCATTTGGCATGACTTCATAATACCACAGTCCTCCTGACAAAACAATTTTCAATTCTGTTCCTTCTGGTAAATTAGCTGCCAAACTGTATCGAGTATTCGTTTTTAAATTTAATTTGTCCTCAAATAAGATATTTTCACCATAGTCGCTAAATTCAGGATAGTCAATAAGACTTGTAAATTCGAATTCTGTGCTGTCCTTAAATAATTGTACATATTTCTCAAAATTTGAAATAGTTGCTTCAACACCCATTTCATTATATCTATTTAATAGGTTCTCTCTAATCTTTGGTAAATTAAGCAATTGTGCATGATTTATTAAATCCGTGCCTAAATTGGAACTATTTAAGACTCCATCCTCTTTTATATCAGAGCTTATATTGGCTAATAACTCTGATAATTCTGCATCAGTTCTAAAACCTTGCATGATAACTGATATTGCTAATAAAATTGCATTATCATCACCATCCTTTGAAATGTCCAGTGATTCTGATTCAGGCATATCAGACTTGTCAATAGAAAAAATAACAAGAATTTCTTTTTGTGCTTGTTTTTTAGCCTCATTAAAGCTAGAACCTTGGGATACCAAATAGTCAATTCGCCCTTTTTCAAGGTGAGATAAAATATTCACGTTTAGGCTACTTTTATCAGTCAAGTCAGAAAGCGCGTATAAAGTTAATTGTGCTAATGATTTATCTCCAATTATTTCGTTGAAATAAAATCCATCAGCTTTTAATTCTACGAACTGAGATGAAAGATTTATTTGTTTTAATTCGAAACTACCTTTATTGTCAGAAATCTGTGTGTTAAATGTTTTTCCAGTCTGAATCAGGTCAGAAGTTAATTCTGAAACAGTAATTGAAGTACCATTAATAAATGGTCCTTTTTGAACAAAACCTGTTAATATTTCCTTTTGAACAGGATGGGATTCATTCGGATTGTCAGCATCATCTTTCTCGCATGAAACTATTAGCAAGAAAATCAATAAAGAACTAAGTTTTATTAAATTTTTCATGGCTTTTGGATTTAATTATTGAATAATTAATTATTGTTTCTTCCGTGAAGGGGTTTGGTTGGTTTTGTTCAAGTGATGGGGTTATTTCTGTTTCGACAACCATGTTATCGCCATCATCACTGTTCCCAGTTATCGTGGCATTTTTCTTTTGTTTTTGGTTATCGCCTATATAGCCAGTACAACATTGTGCCTTGATGGTAGCAATTTCTTCTTGTTGTGCTTGCACTATTTGTTCTAATTGAGCAATTTGTTCATTAGACTCTAATGCCAGGGTTTCTTTTTTTTCCATTTTCAACAACAACAAAATGTTTCTGGTATGCCCGGCTGAAATTGATATATTCTTGTTTGTCATGATATATAGAATGGGCTCATTAATATATCAAAAGAATAACTTACACCAAAGGTAAAATAAACAAATTAAAAAAAAAAGGTGGATTTGCTTAGGGCGGGTTAAAGTATCAGGGAAAAGCAATGAAATAATAGCAGTACCCGAATCGGTCAATGCGATAGTCACTAAAGGCTGTATTATTATGATAAATGCAATGGGCTTACATGGCCAACTTGCCCGGTAAGCAATTCCGGCTTATCTATCATGGGCCTTACAAAGTCATCAGCCACACCTCCATGTACACGGCGGTTTTTTTGGTAATTACCCCCTTGCTTATCAAATACTTTAGCCTGCCCCGCTTAGTTGTTTACATTCTGCTATACCCCTCCGGGTAGTTAAGCTATTTAAAACCATCATGAAAAGCATAATCCCTTGCACCGTGAACAAGAAAGTTATGTTTTTGTAATAATAAAAGGTATATTGCAGGGGTAAAATTATATTTATCTATCATGAAAAAAAATGTTGCTTTAATTTTTGTTTCTCACTTAATACTTTGCACTATCATGGATGCACAAGAAAATATGGAACCAAAGGTAACTGAAATATGGGGGCCACAACCTGAAGTTATCGGGCCTGGCAGCGGGCAAAAGCCCCCCTCGGATGCTATTGTTTTATTTGATGGAAATGATCTTTCGGAATGGGAAAATGAAGAAGGCGGGCCAGCTGGATGGAACGTGCAGGATGGGTATTTTACCGTGAAACCAGGCGCTGGTATGATTTACACGAAAAAATCTTTTGGCGATATCCAGTTGCACATCGAATTCATGTGCCCCGCGGATGACAAGGGGGAAGGCCAAGGCCGCGGGAACAGCGGGGTTTTCCTGCAAAAGCGGTATGAATTGCAAGTATTGGATAGCTACCAAAATAAAACTTACGCGAACGGCCAAGCTGGCGCGATATATAAACAGCACCCGCCCAGGGTCAATGCTTGCCGAAAGCCCGGCGAATGGCAACGTTACGACATCGTGTTTACCGCGCCCCGTTTCAATGAAAAGGGCCAGGTTATAACCCCTGCGTATATCACGGTATTTCATAACGGGGCCATAATTCAAAACCATGTTCAAATACAAGGGATAACCAAGTATATCGGGTACCCGGAATACAAGGCGCATGACTTGGAGCAGCCACTGGGCCTTCAGGATCACGGTGATCTGGTAAGTTTTCGGAACATTTGGGTCAGGAGGCTCTAGAGACGCGTTTTACCGGATTATTTGCTTTTGCAGCCGGGTGGCCGAAACGTGTTTTACCAGTAATTTTTCCGACCAGTCCAGTATGGTTTCCAAGGCTTCCGGGCCATTGTAGCCATTTATGTTCATGAAAAATTGATGGGTGGATGGGCGGATAGCGGTCCTTACTTCATCGCTCGTGGGCGTGCCTATGGCCCCTTTCTGATCGCGCAAGACGGGAAGGTTCTCAATGTTCAATGGTCCCCTGCCAATCCCCTCGTAAGCTTCATCTTTTTTTCCTATTCCCGCTACCACCGGCCATTCTATTAATGAGGCGTCAAAACCACCGATGGAATAGCCGGTTTCCATTGAAATCAGGTTCACCACGTCCACGAGGGTAGAAATTTGGTATAAGTCCATCCCTTTCACGATGCGCCTGTACAGGGAATCAGCAGCAGGCCTGTACCGGTTGGGGTCTTTGCCACAGGCTTTATATAATTCGCGGGTTGCAGCGATATTGGGTTGATGCTTGATGTTTTCCAGGGTGTACTCTTGCCGTATTCGTTGGCACACCTGTTCTATCTCTTCCCATAAACGTTCATCGCGGCGGGTGTTCGATACTTCGCATAAAATTACCCCCAGTGCCATGCCTGGCCGTTTTTCTTTTAATTCTTTCCCGATTTTTACTGCTAACATTTGTTTTTTATCATTTATCACGGGCGAAAATAAGGAAAAATGAAAAAAAGTAAATTTTTATTTCGGGAAAACCCTGGGCAAATGAAAAAAGCCCCGTTGTAGCGGGGCTTTTTTTGATGGAAATCTTTTTTTTAACCCTATTCAGGGATATAAAACTTGACAGTATAGTTTTTTTCCCGGGCCTGTATCCTTAAGATATAAATACCACTTCCATGCAAGGGCATTTTCACGCCTGGCTGGATCCTGTCAAATTGCTCGTTATAAACGGTTTGCCCTTGCAGGTTGTAAATAAACACGTGGCAGTCGTTCAAAATAAAATCGCCTTTAAACCGCAAGGAATTGTCACGGGTGTCAAAATACGGCTTGATCTGTATTTCGTTTACCAGGGCAGTGGGTCCATCTGGTAGCGTGTCATTTGAAATGATCGTGTCCACGTGAAAGTCAAGGCAAATGTTTTCCAGCTTGCACCCGTTCAAACCCGTAAGGCTTAAACAAACTTCTACCGTTCCCGTGTCAAGGGGCGCGAACACGGCCGTTTCTTCACCTTGTCCACTGTCTATTTTGGCATTTTTGGCCGACCAGGTGAAACTTTCCACTTCTTTGGCCCCTGCCTCGAAAATGTACATGCTCGTGTCTTCTTCAAATTTTGAATATTGAAGAAAGTTTAAAACCGGGGGGCTTTTAAAGTTTATGATTATCGTGTCGCTGTTTTGGCAGCCTTGCTCGTCGGTTACGGTCAGCATGTAAGTGCCCGCGTTCATGATTTCCGTTTCCCTCGTTGTATCCCCCGTGCTCCAGTTATAAGCAGCAAAAGTATTTTCAGGTGATAGCGTGAGGGTAGTATCAGGGCATACATGCAGGTCGGGACCAAGGCTAAGGCTTGGTAGCTCCTCGCAATGGTTTTCAGCCATGTTCCCTGGAACGTGAATCTGCTTGCAGCTTTCAATGGATTGACAGCCGGACGCGTTTTCAAGGACCAGGCACATGTTTATATACCCGGTGTCAGCGGGGGATACTATCGCGGTGTCGGTGCCTTGGCCACTCGCGATATCGGCTTTTTCGCTGCTCCAGGTATAATATTCGGTGTTTTTCGCTTTTGCATGGAATATATAAAGTGATGAATCCTCGGTACTTTGTTCAAAATTTAACAGTTGCAGCTCGGGATAGGGATCAAAAACCACCTTGATGGTATCCGTGTTTTGGCAACCGTTTTCGTCTGTTACCGTCAAAGAGTATGTGCCGCTTTCGCGCACGGTTAAAAACCGCGTGGTAGCAGGTACATTCCATGCATAACTTGAAAAGGCCGCGTTTGGTTCGAGTAAAGCGGAAGCCTCGCAAGTAGTAATATCGGGGCCGAGGGTAAATTGTGGAAGAGAATCACAAGGATTGGCTGTTT
>CAZKIR010000320.1:4120-4979 GCA_964552835.1 uncultured Bacteroidales bacterium | reverse complement strand
ACGATATTACCTTGATGGGATTGAGGCTATAGCCTGCCTTGTACATGGATTGGTTTATTTGCTGTACAAGAGCATACTTTTCATTGTCCTGCTGTCAAATCAAACCTTTAGGCTCCTTATTCAACGGAGATGACAAAACGTTTGTAAGCGAACAGACGGGCATCAGGGTTATTATCGTTTACCTCCAGTATCAGGTGAATCATCTTTCTCCTGGCATCGCCCGGGATATTTAATGTACATTTCGAAGTATTACTATGATCAAGGTTTATGTTGCCTTTGTATGTTCCAGGTTCCTTGTAGACCCACCAGTTAAAACAGAGTTCGTCCCCGTCCGGATCATACGTTTGCCCCACGTCAAAAGTGATTTTCCGGCCTGCTTTTACCGTTACATGTTCAATTTTTCTTTCTTCACTTCCCTGGTAAACAATTACCGGGTTATGATTGGCCAACTCATAGCTGTTCGTGCACCAGTCCATCCTGGCTTTAAACTCGTTAAAATGAGCTTCACGCCATCGCCACATAGGTGCATCATCGCTGTTTTTCCATTGTTCTTCCGGTAATTTCCAGGTTGTTTTGCCTTCAGGCCATGTATCCCTTGCCTCCATGTACATGTAATACGGCTGGTATTTTTTTTGGTCTTTATTGACCACGCCCAATGCTGATTTGGCATTCAACACGAGGGTATCTGCAAATCTGCCGCCCCAGCCGCCCCAGGTCATGTGTTCGCCACTGTATAATCCCTTATTTACATGCCCTATCCAGGTGGAAGTGCCACCCCCTTCCATAGCCCAATGCCTTTTAAGGTATAATGAGCCTAATGGGCCATGGTGAAAACGGATGTTTTCATCAACCCATTGGT
>CAZKIR010000320.1:0-4110 GCA_964552835.1 uncultured Bacteroidales bacterium | reverse complement strand
GGTTGATAGATGCTGGTCAAAGCTCCAGTCATTGGCTTTAATGGGGTTATCTGCCCACACCCCGGGACCCTGGAAGTTGCTCCCGATACCAATGGTGTGCCCCATGAAAGCAAACACCTGGAATCGGCTACGGATATACAATAGGTCAGGAAATTCCCGGGCTATCCAGGCACCGGCATCATCCTGTCCGGTGTCATCGTACACCCTTATCTTTTCAATACCCTTTTTTAATTCTGTACCAGGTAATTCATTTCGAAGATCCCAAAGGGCTTGTGCCAGTGTATTGGCCCCGGCATTAATACAAATATAAAGCGGACGGGGATCTTTTTTCAGGATGGCCACTTTTAACAATTCAGAGCCCTGGCTTTGTAAACCTTCACCCACATGTGCCATGCCATATTTTGGCTGGCCGGGGGCGGCTATTTTTCGCAGGCTGTCGGGATGCGGCCACCCGGTGTCATGTTTTTGAAGGTTCCCAAGAACTTTTTCGTATGCATCAATCCGTTCGTGGATAAGTTGTGGCGAAACCGTTCGTCGCTGGTAAAACGATGTGACGGCAACAATGCCTTCAATATCCAGTTCATTGGCATATAATAATAACCTGACGGCAGTTTGGGCGTCATCGGGTTCATTGCCCATATCAGTTAAAACAAAAACACGGGAATTGTTTTCTTTTGGGGATTGTTGTTCATAAAAAGAGGCATTAATCTCAATATCTTCGTTCACGTTGAGTTCCAGCTTATAGTCTTTGTCATAAAATCCCCGGTTATGCCAACATAAAAAATCGGCATTGTCATCAGGAAAAGCCTCAATAACAATTTTTTCGCCTTTTTTATAATTTATTTTTGCAGGGTCAACACATATTTCTCCATTTCCAATAACCTTTACCTGAATAGAATAAGGCCCCTCACCTGCTATGGGCTTCATGTAAATGTTATCTACCACAGCATTGGTTTTTGTTTCCCCGTAATTGATAACAAAACAGGCCTTGTCCTCGTCATTTTTTTGCTTAAAACTAAATGAATAATGCTTCTTAAGCGTATCAAGCAAAATTTTGTGATAAAAATAAATTGCCTTGCCATTACCTTTCTGCACGATAATCTCCAGGGGCCTTTTATATGAAGGTGAATAAGCATCCAGGCCAATGCTGTAAACCGTGTTGCCTTTCATGCTCAAACGCTCTTGTTTTATCACGCATAGTTCTTTCAGGTCATGCGGCCTTACCAGCATGAGTTCCCCTTCCTTCACAACAGGCTCGTGAATATCCACCCCGTAATTATTGGTTTGCCAATAGGCAAGTCCATGAGAAAAACCGGAATTTTTTAGCAGGTTATTCGTTTGAGAATAGGATGAAGTATTACAAAAAAATGCTGTCAGAACGATTATTTTTAAAGCCTCTTGCAGTTGTTTAATCATGATTCATCTTTATATTTTTTTAATTGATAATGTATTGAGCTCTGATTATATATACGTTCGTTATTACAAAAATATTAATTTTTCAATGCCTTAACATATAAAGAGCAAAAAACTTACTTATATAGTGGAGATTACGTTATTTTTTATTATCTTGCCATTGCTAAGTTATCACCAAAAATTAATCCTCATGAAATGGCTGATGAATTATTATTGCACCCTTTTCCTGATCATAATCCTTTTGTCAGGTTGCCAGGGCAAAAAATCAAAAGTTGAATATATCAATCCCATAATAGGTGCTGTAACGTATGACGAAAGAACTGAAGATATGCACGGCTTCGGTAAAACTTTTCCAGGTCCGGCCACATCCTATGGGCTTATTCAATTAAGCCCTGATACCCGCAGCTTTGGCGACAATGGCAGCGGGTATTCATGGAACCATACCACCATAGAAGGGTTTAGCTTCACCCACATGAGCGGTGTCGGGGCTTATGGGGACCTTGGAAATTTCCTGGTGATGCCTACAACAGGAAAACTTTATACAAACAGGGGCATTGACAGCTTGCCTGAAAAAGGGTACCGATCCCGTATCTCGAAAGATGACGAAATAGCTGAAGCAGGATATTACAGCATCATCCTTTCGGATTACGCGATCAGGGCAGAGCTGGCCGCCGCGCCCAGGGCAGGGATCATCCGTTTTACTTTTCCGGAGCATGACAGTTCCAGGATACAAATCGACCTGTCGCGCAGGATCGGGGGCAGCTCGGTGGAACAATACGTGAAAGTGGAGGACGATCATACCATTTCAGGCTGGATGAAATGTACCCCAAAGGGCGGTGGCTGGATGTTTGGGTATGGAAAGGTATATTACACGGCCTTTTTCTATGCCCAGTTTAGCAAACCCCTCGAAGATTATGGTATTTGGTATGCCGATGTGCCAGGAGACACGGTCAGGAACCTTGATTTAGTGGCCACCAGGCCCTATCAAAAAATCGTGGCAAACGCGAAAATTGAAAAAAATGTAGAAGAATACCAGGGGAAGCATATAGGGTTTTTCACCAACTTTAGCACGAAAGAAAAAGAGGAAGTATTTGTCAAGGCCGGGATCTCATTTGTCAGTGTTGAAGGGGCAAGGTTAAACCTTGAAACGGATATCCCTGCCTGGGATTTTGACGGGGTAGTACGGCAAACAAAAGCATCCTGGGAAAAAGCCTGCAAGAACGTTACCGTGGAAGGGGCCACTGAACGTGAAAAAGAAATTTTTTACACGGCCTTGTACCATACCATGATCGACCCGAGAACGTTTTCAGATGCAGATGGAAAATATGTAGGGGCCGATGATAACATTCATGAAACCAAGGACTTTACTTACCGGACGATTTTTAGTGGCTGGGACGTGTTCCGGTCGCAATTCCCCTTGCAAACCATAATCAATCCCTCGATGGTAAACGATGAAATAAACTCCCTGATTCAAATTGCTGAACTAAGCGGAAAGGAATATTTCCCGCGCTGGGAACTCCTTAACGCCTATACCGGCTGTATGATAGGAAACCCGGCTGTTTCAGTTATTGTTGACGCCTACCAAAAAGGAATACGAGATTATGATATTAACAAAGCATTTGCCTATTGCAAAAATTCGGTTGATACCTTTGGCAATGAACCCCTGGGGTACACGCCTAATTCCATTTCCAGGACACTGGAGTACGCGTACACAGACTGGTGCGTGGGCAAGTTTGCCGAATCACTTGACAAACCAGACCTGGCCAGGGAGTACTATGAAAGAAGCATGAACTATAAAAACATCTGGGACGAAGAGGTCAACTGGTTTCGCGCCCTGGATGAAAACGGTAATTGGGCGAAATGGCAAGGCAAACTGGTGCACGGCCAAGGTTGTGAGCAACCCGAACCAGCAGGGTTGGTTCGTACCGCATGATATTGAAGGATTAACCAATTTAATGGGCGGCAAGGATTCCATTCAAAAAACACTAAGTCATTTCTTTGAAAAAACACCGGATAATTTTCTTTGGAACGATTATTATAACCACCCCAATGAACCGGTCCATCATGTCCCCTTCATGTTTAACGAGATCGGGCTACCGAAACAAACCCAGAAATGGACAAGGCGTATATGCGAAAACGCCTATGGCAACGATGCTTATGGCTTATGCGGGAACGAGGATGTGGGGCAAATGTCGGCCTGGTACGTGCTGGCTGCCATGGGACTGCACCCCATTACACCAGGGGACAATAAATACCAGGTTACCAGCCCGGTTTTTAACAAGATTACCTTAACATTGGATAAAAAATACTATGATGGTGATACTTTTACCATTATTGCCCGCGATAACTCACCAGAGAACCTATACATACAATCCATTAAACTGAATGGCGAGCCCCTGGATCGCTATTGGATAACGCATGAAGAAATTGTACAGGGTGGTGTACTTGAGTTGGAAATGGGAAAAGAGTAGTGGTTTTTCTGTTATTGCATTGCCGTTTTACCGTTTGCATTTTTCTTTCGAAAGGACAATACAAAAAGAATAAAATTCCAAAAAAAATAGCCATTCACGCGTTTTTCTCAACTTGGGGTAAGCTATCACCAATTCTCCTGTCTTTATCAACCATCCCTTCTTTATCCGTAAAAAAAAGTTCCACGAGTTGCCCCGTGGAACTTTTATTGCATCAAGTGATTCAGAA
>CAZKIR010000319.1:3055-4981 GCA_964552835.1 uncultured Bacteroidales bacterium | reverse complement strand
GTTGAAATGCCGTGAATTGCTGAGCTATGTTGAGCGGTGTGCGAAAATCGATACAATTTTAAAAGAAAAGTGTTTTTTTTTCTGTATTTGTATATTTTTGTGGCCTCAAATGAAAATACCTTCATCAAAATATTATGGCATTTCCCCGCCTTAATTATCAAGCCTGTATGAATAAAAAGGGGTAGTAAAGGAAGCTTTTTTCTTTATGGCCTGCCTTTTACTTTTAGTTTAAAATTTTTGTTAATCACTTCGTGTTGAGTTAATCGCGCTGGAATTAAAAAATTTGTTTTAAGAAGATATGATAAATAATACCGAAAAAGAAGAAAGAAATTACCTGAAAAAACTGCTCAACAAAATTGATGTTGCCATATGTTTCATTAATGAGAAAATTCATACCCAGGCGGATGAAATAAAGCAACTGAATACCCACCTGGAGGAGCATAAGCGGGATATGGACCACCTGGAAAAAAATGCCATGCGGGAATCCATAACGAATACTGCTGCAATAGGCGATCACGCCTTGGAAAAAAGAAAACGTTTAGGCCGGTTAAAAAACATGCCATATTTCGGGAGGATTGATTTTCAGAAAAATGACAGGGAAAAACCCGATCCAATTTATGTAGGGGTCCACAATTTTTTTGATGAAGACACCAATGCAAACCTCGTGTACGACTGGCGTGCCCCTATCTCAAGCATGTTTTATGATTTTGAACTGGGAGAAGCATATTATAAAACTGAAGAAGCGAAAATTGAAGGCACCATTAACCTGAAAAGACAATTCCGCATCCGGGACGGGGAAATGGAATACATGTTCGACAGTGACATAACCATACAGGACGATGTATTGCAAAAAGAATTGAACCAGGCATCTTCTGCCAAAATGAAAAATATTGTAGCCACCATTCAGCGTGAGCAGAATGCCATTATCCGCGACGAAGAAGCCCGGCACTTGATTATCCAAGGGGTTGCAGGATCGGGCAAAACGTCTATCGCGTTGCACCGTATCGCGTTTCTGCTATACAGGTATAAAGAAAGCATTTCGTCAAGCGATATACTTATTATCTCGCCCAACAAAGTTTTTGCCAGTTACATTTCTAACGTGTTGCCCGAACTCGGCGAAGAAACCGTGGAAGAAACCAGCATGGAAGAAATAGCCAATGAATTGTTTGATTACCAAATTAATTTCCAGTCATTTTTTGACCAGGTATCGGAACTCCTGGATAAAAACGATAATAAGCTAATAGAACGGATCATGTTTAAATCCTCGGCAGATATGCTGAGGAAAATTGATGATTACCTGCTTTATCTCGAAAATGAAGGCTTTAAGCCTGTAGATATTATGGTAGGCAAAAAACCTGTACCGGCCTGGTTTATTAAAGAATCATTTGATAAACATAGCCGTAAGCCCATTCTTAACCGGTTTAACGAAGTGGTGCGAGAAATTGTAAACAATGTATTTATACATTACCGTCACGAAGTTATGGGCAAAGAACGGACACAACTGCATACTACTATCCGCAAGATGTTCCCGTCAACCAACTTGCGGATGCTGTATAAAGGATTTTACGAATGGCTGGGACGGCCGGAATTGCTCAAGACCAGAAAAGGCCCAACCTATGAATACAGCGATGTGTACCCATTACTGTATTTAAAAATGAAACTGGAAGGATTAAAATCATATTCAAATGTTAAGCATTTGGTGGTTGACGAGATGCAGGACTATTCAGCAGTACAATACCGGGTTTTAAGCGCTTTGTTTCCATGTAAAAAAACAATACTGGGTGATATTAACCAATCAATAAACCCCTTCAGTTCATCTGGCATTGAAACCATTGAAAGTGTTTTCCCTGACGCTACCTGCATGACTATGCTTAAAAGTTACCGGTCCACGTACGAGATTACAAGCTTTTCGAAACGGGTCCGCCC
>CAZKIR010000319.1:0-3045 GCA_964552835.1 uncultured Bacteroidales bacterium | reverse complement strand
ATTGAACCTATTGAACGCTATGGTGAGGAGCCTTCAGTTCATGCATTAAAAAATGAAAATGAAGAATTAAAGTTCATTGAAAGTTTAATTGAACAATTTCAGAACAGTTCTTTTAATTCGCTGGGGATTATCTGTAAAACCCAAAAGCAAGCTGATAAACTTTACGTGGCATTAAAAGATAAATTTCAGATAAATTTATTGAATGCCCTGAGCGTGGCTTTTGGGAGCGGTATTGTAATAACCACGGCCCATTTGGCAAAAGGCCTAGAATTTGATGAAGTAATAGTACCGTATGTAACAGAAAAAAATTATACAACAGAAACAGACGGGCAAATGCTTTACGTGGCTTGCACAAGGGCTATGCACCGTCTTAACCTTACCCATTCCCTACAGTTTACTTCACTGCTTAACTAGTGGCTAATTTTTTAAACAAACCATTTAATTGAAGAAGAAACGGGTTAAAAATGTTGCAATTTGAAAAACCTGGAAGTAACAGGGATCATTGAAACAATCTCAGAAGATTTTAACAGAAATATGGTGGCATTTCTAAAATAAGCATATCTAAAAATAGGTAATTAAAAATAAACAAATTATATTTGTTTGGTATTGTCGGCTTATAAAATAATTAATTTAACGATACTCCCGTGCTATAAAAGATTAAATCCAGTGTAGTGTTTTTATTAAGCCAATTACCATATCATACCTTTAAAAAATTTTGATCTATAAAATACTTATTATGAAATCAACAGAAAATACTGCAAATCATAATGCTACTAAACTTTTATTCATTTTATTTTTTCTATTAAATAACATCATTTGTTTTTCGCAAACAGCCATTTCAAGTGGCGCGGTAAGCGGAACATGGACAACCGCCGGTTCTCCTTACCAGGTAAACGGAGAAATTACCGTGGCCGATGGAACAACATTAATCATTGATCCCGGGGTAACTGTTGAATTCCAGGGACATTATAAATTCATTATTGAAGGCGTATTATTGGCTGAGGGGACAGAAACTGATACCATTCTTTTTACCGTAAATGACACCACCGGATTTTACGATGTAGAAACCACAGCCGGCGCATGGCACGGAATCCGATTTGAGAACAATGCCTCGGTTGATTCTTCAAAACTCGTGTATTGTAAAATGCGTTTTGGAAAAGCCACTGATGGTGATGGTGGAACGAATGTTGAAGACGATCATGGTGGCTGTATTTATGTCAATGATTTCTCAAACTTAAGAATTGAAAAATGTTTGATTGAAAACAATAGTGCAGAATATTATGGTGGCGGAATTTATGCCTATTTATCTGAGTTAATTGTAAAAGAAAATGTAATTCGTAAAAATTATGCTTTTAAAGGTGGTGGAATAGCTTTTGATGGAACTACAGGGGAATATAGTAATTATGATAATTCATTTGTTATAAATAACAGTATTATTGACAATAGTGCTGGTTTTATGGGTGGTGGTTTGTATAGTTATTGTTCCAAACCCAACATTATTGGTAATGAAATTGATAATAATGATGTTGATGGCGAAGGAGGAGGAATGTATATTAATTTTTATGGTGATGCTTCCATCACAAATAATAAAATCCGCAACAATTATTCAGGGGTATCTGGCGGAGGAATTAGGTTTTCAGGAACGTTTGATTTCAAATTCAATACAAACCTGATTTCAAATAATCGTACTACAAATAGCACTAGTGCTGGAGGGATTTCTATTGGTAGTATCTATAGAGATATAAATTCCTATAATAATACAATTACTAATAATTCTTCGTGTGGGATTATTAGTAATGAGAATCATTATAATTTAAATATTTTAAATTCTATCATATTTGGAAATGGCAGTTCATTCAGTTCAAACACCTCAAGAATATTTGCAACGCATTGCAATATTGAAGGAGGCTATGAAGGAACAGGAAACATGGATGTAGATCCGGGATTTGTTAGTCCATCTGTGGGAATTGGCAATCAACCAGATGCCCTGGAGGCGGACTATTCATTAATTAAAACATCTGATTTAGTAAATGCGGGCATTCCTGATACCACTGGGTTAGAATTATCGCAAACCGATTTAGCAGGAAATGAACGGGTTTTTGGTGATTACGTTGACATAGGGGCTTATGAATTAAATGAACGGGCAGAGAAGGAAGGAACTATTTCCACAGATTTAACATGGAAAGGTGATACACTGGATATTACCGGAGACATTTATATTGAAGATGGCACAAAACTAAGCATTTATCAGGGAACTGTTTTGCAATTTATGGGGCATTATAAAATTGATGTGCAAGGTTCGCTTGTAGCAGCCGGAACAGAAACGGACAGTATAATTTTTACTTATCATGATACTACAGGGTTTTATAACACCGAAGTTGCTGATGGAGGCTGGTTAGGTATAAAATTTAATAATACACCGGCCACAAACGATTCTTCCATTTTTGAATTCTGTCGTGTAGAATTTTCGAAGGCAATTGATGGACTGACCGGATTGGATAGTCTTGGTGGTGCTTTTAGCATTGCCGGATATTCTAAAATAAGAATAGATAGCTCATTAATAAAAAATAATTATGGATACCTTGGTGGTGGTGCACTATATATAACAAACGCTTCCCCAAATATTTATAATACAATTTTTGAAGGAAATAAAACCTCGGGTAATGGCGGAGCAATTTCCCTCTCCAATTCATCACCGCAAATAAAGTTTAACCGCGTAATCAATAATGATGCAGAAATAGGTGGGGGTATTGATTGCAGCAACAACTCACATCCACAATTATTAAGCAACTTAATTAGCAATAATAACGCCGGATATTCCGGTGGTGTACAAATTAATGCAAACTCGAACCCTGAATTTGCCAATAACATTATATGTAATAATTCTGCCGATAATTGCGGAGGCCTTTATATTGCCGATAATTCAAATCCCACGATCATTAATAACACCATTGTAAATAATAATGCCAATGAAAATGGCGGGGGTGTTTATTGTACCGAAAATTCTTCTCCTACTTTTATTAATACTATTATTCATGGTAATAC
>CAZKIR010000318.1:4670-4982 GCA_964552835.1 uncultured Bacteroidales bacterium | reverse complement strand
CTAATTATGTAAGAAAGTCCCCACGAGGGACTTTTTTTGTTTATGCCATATTTTGCTATATATTGTATTCCCGAAGCCAGCAACGCTTTTACAAGGGGCAAACATCCGATATTGAAGGCCGTTTGCGGTACCATAATAATGATTACGAGAAATATACCAGTAAAGGGGCGCCTTGGCAGCTTTTATGGTACACCCGAAAAGAATCGCACAGCCATGCATTGGCCCTCGAGTCCAAGCTCAAAAACCTGTCTAACAGGAGGCTATTGGTTTTCATGAAAAAATATTGGCGAGATATAGCCGGGGAAAGGGCAT
>CAZKIR010000318.1:2069-4660 GCA_964552835.1 uncultured Bacteroidales bacterium | reverse complement strand
AAATGTTCCAGCCAATAAATAAAAAAAATGAAAGTCATGAGCAAGAGAGGATTTATTTGGGGGATTAATTATCATGGTAGTGTTGACTTCAGCCAACATATCCGCGCAAGAATATACACAAGTTGTACGGGGCAGGGTAGTGGATGCCGAGACAAGGGTACCCCTTTCTTTCACGACAGTTTCTATCCAAACCACTAAAAAACCCATGGGTACCACCACCGATCTGGAAGGAATGTTCTGTTTAGAAGATGTACCCGTGGGATGGCACGATATCCATGTTTCATATTCGGGAAACCAGTCCCTAAGCCTGGCTTATAGGAAACATTCCCGGTTAGAGCCCTTGAGCATTTATTTTGCCCTTGTACCGGATGGCCTTTCCACGGCACAGCCCAACAAACAACTTGATATTACCAAAGCACACCACCTGGTCTTGGCCTATGACCTGAGCTTAAGCCAATACTTGCGGTTAAAAGTGGAACCCTATTTCCAATACTTGTATGATGTACCAGTTATTCCCGATTTTAACACCAATTATGTTTTTAACTTGCTGTTTGGCAAAGAATGGGTGTTAGGCAAGGGAAAGAATAAAATCCTGGGTATAAACGGACGGTTAAACGTGTTGGGCGGACAACGCATCACTCCAATTAACAGGAGCTTAAGTATAGAAAACAAAGAAATCCGATACGATTATTCCAGGTAGTTCGGGGACCAGAACCCCATGGTATATCACCTGAACGCGTCCATCACATTTCGTGTAAACAAAAACATCCATTCGTTTTTTTAGAAATTTGCTTTATAAGAAAGATATTCCTAGTTCATTTTTTTATTATCTTTGACATGCTATCTAACCCTATGAATTTAAGTATTTCATGAATTGATCTACTTTATCTCTTACATGTGCTTAACGAACCATAATTATATTAACTAAAAACTTGTGAAAATGATGTTAACGAGAATCAAGCGAACAGCTTTACTGATTTTTTGTGCCTTATTTTGGGGCTTTTCCCTTCAGGCATCTAAACTGGTAGAAGTAAAGGTAGTTGACCAAGACTACCTGATGGTGTATTTTATGGATGGGGAAGTCGAGTTTGTCGATGATGGGCAAGGCCCTCATGCATACCAAGGCCACCATTCTGAAGCAGAGAACTCCTACGTGCTTAGCCACGGGGAAGCATTGGATTTGACGGAGGCCGTCGATGCAAGCAATTGGGTCATTAAATCCGCCGATGATAGCAATTACGGTGATTCCGGTTCGTCTCCCAGCGCAGTCTACCGTAAATCAAGGGTAAATGGCATGTCCTACACGGGTTGGGATGCGGCCAATAACGATCATGGCTTTGATTACACCCACGAGCATTTTATTTACCTGGAACTTCCTTCTTCTTTAGGCCAGGATAAAAATTATATCATAGAAATCAATGATAATGTAAATTCCGATGTGACCTCACGAAACATTATGTTCGATATTTTTCATTCTCCCTCTGAGGCGATTCATGTAAACCTGGTAGGCTACCTGAGCAATTCAAGAATTAAATCTGCCGATTTGTACCATTTCCTGGGTGACGGGGGGAATCGCGATTATTCTGATTTTGTTGGCAACGAGGTGTTTATCTACAACGTGGACACCGAAGAATTCCAAAGCATTGGGTCGGTAAAGTTTTGGATGGAAAGCAAAACAGAAACAAACCATAACCTCACGGGCTCCGATGTTTGGAATATTGATTTTACCGGGTTTCATCAGGCAGGGACATACCGTATAGCAGTAGAAGGTATTGGTTGTAGCCAAGATTTTGAAATCCGCGACGATATTTATCATGCCCCCTATAAGTTGGGCGTGCTTGGGTACTTTTACATGCGGATCGGCGAAGACAGTGTTGGTATCATGCCCGTTCCTAGAAGGCCCTTGTACATTCAGGATCAAGACCCGGACGATTGTAAAATATATGTTACTAACATGGATCCTTACCATTCTGATTGGCAAACCTTTGCCAGTGGCGACAAATGGGACAGGCCGGCCGACTGGGCTTCCTATAAAAAAGCCGGAAACCCAACCAATCCGAACGCGATAGGTGGGCATAGCGACGCCCTGGACTGGGACCGGCACCTGGGCCATGTATTAAATGTTTATGATCTATGCCTGGCCTATATCGTGAGCGATGGGGTGTTAGATGATGATGATTTGAGGATCGAGGAAAGCGGGAACGGCATCCCTGATATCCTGGACGAGGCAAAAAGCGAAGTAGACTTTTGGTTGAACCTTCGATATAAAAAAGGATATTCTCATGGCTTGACCAATCCAGACGACAATAATTATCTTTACCAGGCCGATAACACCCCCATCGCGGCATGGGCCAATGCCTTGAATAGTGCCATGTTGGCTTACTGTTTTCAGATAGCCGGGCAAAATGGGCTGAAATCAGCCTATCAGGATTCGGCCATAACGGCGTTCAATTACGCGCAAAGCCTCGATAATCCCATGTGGAACAAGCAACTGGATGGAATTAGGGGAACCGATCTTTACATGATGACCGCTGCTTACCTGTATAATCTTACAGGCGATACAAAGTACGAGGATATTGTCAATAGCGAAA
>CAZKIR010000318.1:0-2059 GCA_964552835.1 uncultured Bacteroidales bacterium | reverse complement strand
AGTCCTAATTCAAGTGTTTACCAAAGAGGTTCTTATAACCAGCTATGGGGAACGGCTGCCTATCTTCTTACCAAACAAACCGTGAACTATCCCGAGTTGTACGAGAACATGAAATCGTCTATTATTGCCAAAGCCCAAAGCAAAGAGGCGGGTAATGTTCATCTTCGCCCGTCAAGGCGTGGTTACAGCAGTGAACAAGCATGGTGGCAAACGAACCAGGATATGCACCGGACAGTTTTGGCACATGCCTTAACGGATAACCCAACCGAGCAGGTTAATTTCTTGGACGCGCTTCTCTTGGAAGCAGATTGGGGCTTGGGAAGAAACCCCTTGAACATGATACAGATGACCACCGCTACCACCGAACTGGCCGATAAGCGCAGTATCATGAATTGTTATACTTCTGGCCGGAACGATGGGACACCTGGCCTGCACCCGGGCCATACACCGTATTTAAATGTAGATGGGTGGGGAGGCAATATGGTCGGCAGTAACCCGGGCAAAGTGCTGGCCAAGTTTTATCCTGATTACAACAATTGGGGCCACGCTTCTAAATTTATTAATACTCGTTATATTTGGGCCCATTCAGAGTTTACCCCAAGGCAAACCATGAGGGGAAAAGCACTGCTTTACGCGTATTTGTACAATCTTTCTAAAAGTGGCACCTCGATTATCCCCGAAATGCTCGCGGATGCCGGACCTGATGTAAGGCTTGATGACTCGGATAAAGATGGAATAGAAACCGTACAATTTGACGATAGCCGTTGTTATTCACTAAATAGCCTCATTAACAGCTACAAGTGGAGTATTGATGACAGCGTGTTTGCCACCACGAAAAACGCGAACCTGGATTTGGAAATCGGAACCTATAAAGTACTATTGGAAATTGAAGACACCAGTGGAAACTACGCCAGCGACAGCATGAACGTTACTGTTGTTGCCCAATTCTCTGATGAGCAAGCGGATTATGATTTCGAAACAGCCCCTCAAGCAGATGATTGGTATGTTGAAAACTGGGGCGATGATGGTGGCATACCTATTGGCAACCAGAGTGATGAAAAAGCCCGTAGGGGTTCTTTTAGTTACGAGCTTGAAATCGATTTTGTGAGTGGTTCTGAGTACGCGTTTAGACGGGACGCTAATTTAGCTGATGATGTTGGTACGATACGGTACCATGTATGGGTGCCACAGGAACTGGTAGATTCTGCCAACGCGATTTTTGAAGCGGATACCGCTGAACTTGGCGGTATCCAAAATTATTTTATGCATGAGGAATGGCAATGGGTAAGTGAATGGTATGGATTTGATGGTTTAAAAGGAAATAGATGGAACCAACTTGATTTGGTTATACCAGATGACGTGATCCCTTCAACGATTAAATCGCTTGGGGTATCCTTTAAAACCAACGATGTGGTTATCGGGGAGAATGTCGTCTATGTAGACGACATTTTTTTTCTAAAAGAGCAAGTGCAGGACGATACAACGGACAATGACACAATTGATGACGAAGACACTACTACAACAACAACGATAGTTTACCATGATAATCAAATGGCAACGCGTGAAAAGGGTGGTATCCTTTACACGAACACCCCTAACCCTTTTCATCAGGTAACCAAGATAAAGTATCATGTCCCAAGTGACACTTTGGTCGAGATGACGGTTTATGATTTGGCTGGTCGACGGGTAAAAACCCTGGTTAATGAAAGGAAAGCCCAGGGCACTTACGAGGTTGTTTTTGACGGGACCGGCTTTGATAGTGGTGTCTACTTTTATAAATTGAGGGTTGGAAAGCATAATGAAATGAAAAAGATGATTCTTCTTAAATAATATAAAGCCTTTAAAGGTTATAACATACGTGCAGTTAAGCCCTACTGTCCCTGAAGATAGCATCCACGCTTTTTTTGGGGATTTTTTTTTCAACGGGACAGCCAGATTTTCTTTCTCGACTTCGTGAGCTAGCGTGAGTTTATTCTGAATTTCAAAAAAGCGAAGCCTACCAGATGAATTTTAACGCTTTATATCTTATTTACTTGTATACACTAAAATTTTCAAACAT
>CAZKIR010000317.1:0-5004 GCA_964552835.1 uncultured Bacteroidales bacterium | reverse complement strand
CCAGGTTGGAATCTTTCACTTCCACTTCGACTTTTTCAGGTAAGGGTATGGGTAAAACTCCTATACGTGACATTTATAACCTCCTTTTAATATACATAACATAAAACTTCGCCGCCAATATTATTGTTCCTGGCATCTTTATCCGTCATTAATCCCTTGGATGTTGACAAGATAGCAATGCCCAAGCCATTTAACACCCGCGGAATTTCTTTTATTCCAGAATATTTACGTAATCCCGGTGTACTAACACGTTCTAATGCTTTTATCGCGGGATGCTGGGTATCCGGATGATATTTCAAGGCAATTTTTATATTTCCTTGTTTATCATCTTCTTCAAATTTATAATTCAAGATATAGCCTGTATCAAAGAGAATCTTTGTCATCTCCTTTTTCAAGTTGGAAGCAGGAACTTCCACTACCCGGTGCCGGGCATTAATGGCATTTCTTATTCTTGTCAGGTAATCAGCAATTGGATCTGTCATTTTTACGCTTTTTAATAATTTACCAACTAGCCTTTTTAACACCAGGAATCTCGCCAATAGAAGCTTTTTCCCTGAAATTAATACGGCTAATACCGAATTGTCTCATGTATCCTTTTGGTCTCCCGGAAATCTTGCACCGGTTATGCAACCTTACTTTGCTCGAGTTCCTGGGCAAACGGCTCAAGGCTTGATAATCGCCTTCAGCTTTCAACCGTTCCCTTTTCTCGGCATATTTTTCAACCATTTGAAGGCGTTTTCTCTCGCGGGCTTTCATTGATTCTTTAGCCATGGTTAACTCCTTTTTATATTTTTAAACGGCAATCCAAATTCGCGTAACAACGCATATCCTTCTTCGTCGCTTTCGGCCGAAGTAATAAAACTCACCTCAAGGCCAACTATTTTATTTATTTTATCGATGTCGACCTCGGGAAAAATAATTTGTTCCGAGATACCCAGGGTATAATTTCCCCTCCCATCAAATTTTGCACTAATCCCCTTGAAATCGCGAATACGAGGCAAGGCAGCAACGATAAGCCTTTCAAGAAATTCATACATTCTTTCCCTGCGTAGGGTCACTTTGACCCCGATAGGCATCTTACGGCGCAACTTAAAGTTAGATATATCTTTAGAAGCAACCGTTTGTACCGCTTTTTGTCCGGCGATTACTGACAACTCTTCCTGGGCAACATCAATTAACTTCTTGTCTGCCACGGCTTGTCCAACACCACGGTTGATCACGATTTTCTGAAGCCGTGGTACCTGCATGACGGATTTATAATTAAATTCCTTTTTAAGAGCAGGTACAATTTCTTCCTGGTATCTTTTCTTTAAAGTGGGTACGTATTCCATTACTTAATTTCCTCCCCGGATTTTTTCGCGTAACGAACCAGTTTATTATCATCATTCATTTTTCTTCCCACGCGTGTTGCTTCTCCACTAGATGGATCGACCAGCATGAGGTTAGAAATATGAACGGGGGCCTCCTTCTTTATGATCCCCCCGTTAGGGTTTTGGGCATTGGGTTTAGTATGTTTGGAAGCCATATTGACCCCTTCGACAATAGCTTTCTCCTTGTCCCTTAGCACGTCTAACACGCGGCCTTGCTGGCCTTTGTACTCGCCGTTGTTAACGATTACCGTGTCGCCCCTTTTTATATGTATTTTTCTCTGCATCGAACTAGAATTTTAACAATTTATAGTACTTCCGGGGCCAATGACACGATTTTCATATAGCCTTCCCTTAATTCCCTGGGAATGGGCCCGAAAATACGCGTACCCCTGATTTCATCCTGGTTGTTTAATAAAACGACAGCATTGTCGTCAAAACGGATATAGGTACCATCGTTACGACGGATTTCTTTTTTAGTCCGTACGATAACGGCCTTGGAAACGGTCCCTTTCTTTATCTCACTAGAAGGCAAGGCATTTTTCACGCTTACCACGATCTTGTCCCCTACCGAGGCGTACCTTTTCCGGGTGCCCCCGAGCACCTTTATGCACAGTACTTCTTTTGCTCCACTGTTATCGGCAACAGCCAAACGACTTTCTTGTTGTATCATGATTATTTAACCCTTTCAATAATTTCAACTAAACGCCAGTTTTTATTTTTGCTTAATGGCCGGGTCTCCATAATTCGAACACGGTCTCCGATATTGCAAGTATTTTCTTCATCATGGGCGCAAAATTTAGAAGTTTTGTTCACGAACTTACCATAAATAGGGTGCTGTTCCCTTCTTTTAACTTCAACCAGAATGGATTTTTCCATCTTGTTGCTCACCACGATACCGACGCGTTCTTTTCTTAAATTTCTTTTTTCCATTATAATAATAGATTAACTTTCGGTTTTTTTGATTTCCTCGTGCCGCCTCTTGTTGAGTTCTGTCAGCATTCTTGCAATATTTTTCCTGCTGTCCCGGATTTTCAACGGGTTTTCGAGTGGTGACACGGCATGGTTCAGTTTCAATCGGGTCAAATAGCTTTTTTCCCCTTCAATCCGTTCCATCAGTTCACTGGTCGATAACTCTTTTATCTCGCTAGATTTCATGGCCATTAACAGTTATAAATTATACATAATCATGGCGAACCACGAATTTAGTTGTCACCGGGAGTTTTTGGGCTGCCAGGCGCAAGGCTTCCCTTGCCACTTCCACGGGAACTCCTTCTACTTCCATCAGGATGCGGCCCGGGGTAACCGGGGCGACAAAACCTTCAGGGCTCCCTTTTCCCTTCCCCATACGTACCTCGGCAGGTTTTTTGGTGATGGGTTTATCCGGGAAAATTCGTATCCAAATTTGACCTTCTCTTTTCATGTACCGGGTCATGGCCTGCCTCGCGGCTTCAATTTGCCGTCCGGTGATCCAATGGTTTTGCAAGGATTTGATTCCAAAAGTCCCGAACGCGAGTTGATGACCTCGTTGGGCATTCCCTTTCATCCTGCCTTTTTGCTGACGCCTGAATTTTGTCTTTTTCGGTTGTAACATCGCTATATCCTATTTTACTTTTTTCTTTTTCTTACTCCACCGCCTCCGCCACCGCCTTTGCGTTTGCCACTGGCACTTTTAGTAGCACCAATGTTGGGCGACAAGTCACGTTTACCATAAATAATGCCTTTGCATATCCAAACTTTAATACCAATGGCACCCACTTTCGTATGGGCTACGCTCAAGGCGTAATCAATATCCGCACGCAAGGTATGGAGAGGAATTCGTCCGTCTTTATAAGTTTCTGTCCGGGCCATTTCAGCACCGCCCAGGCGCCCCGAGATCAATACCTTTATCCCTTCGGCACCCATCCGCATGGTAGATGTAATCGCCATTTTAATAGCCCTACGATAAGATATTTGCCCTTCTATTTGGCGGGCCACGTTATTGGCAACAATATGCGCGTCCAACTCGGGCCTTTTAACCTCGAATATATTGATTTGGACTTCTTTGTTCGTTATTTGCTTTAACTCTTCCTTCAACTTATCCACTTCCTTGCCCCCTTTACCTATAATAATCCCCGGGCGTGCGGTGTAAACAGTTACCGTGATAAGCTTCAATGTCCTTTCAATAACGATCTTGGACAAACTGGCCTTGGCCAAACGGGCATTCAGGTATTCCCGTATTTTGTCATCTTCTACTAGTTTTTCGGAGTAATTGTTCCCGCCAAACCAGTTGGAGTCCCATCCATTTATAATGCCTAACCGGTTTGATATTGGATTAACTTTTTGTCCCATTTATTATAAATTATTGTGTATCAACTTCGGTATTTCTGCCATCCAAAACAAGGGTCACGTGGTTAGACCGTTTCCGGATAACATAAGCTCTTCCTTGTGGTGCCGGGCGTAACCTTTTCAAGGTTTTTCCCTGGTCCACGAAGATGTCTTTCACGAATAAGTTACTTTCTTCGATCCGGGCTTCTTCATTCTTGTTCTGCCAGTTAGCAATTGCTGACAAGAGGAGTTTTTCTACCCGTCGCGATGCTTCCTTGGAACTATATTTCAATATTTCCAAGGCCATATCAACGTCCATTCCCCTGATCATATCGGCAACCAACCGCATTTTACGGGGTGAAGTAGGGCAATCTCGCAATACTGCAAAATATTTATTTTGCCTTTCTTCCTTTAATCGGTTTGCCATGTTTCGTTTTCGTGCACCCATATCTGATGAGGTTTTCTAAAGAAATTTCGATTAATTATTTTTTATTTCCTGCATGGCCGCGGAAAATCCGAGTGGGACTAAATTCTCCCAACTTGTGCCCAACCATGTTTTCGGTGATATAAACCGGGATAAACTTGTTCCCGTTATGAACGGCGATGGTATGACCCACGAAATCCGGGGATATCATGGAACGTCTTGACCAGGTTTTGACAACAGATTTCTTACCGCTGTCATTCATGTCCTGTACCCTTTTTTCCAGTTTATAATCTATAAACGGTCCTTTTTTTAATGATCGACTCATGATAAAACTTGTCTAATTATTTCTTTCTTCGTTCAATAATATACTTGTTAGAAGCTTTTTTCTTGGCCCGGGTTTTAAAACCTTTCGCTGGTTTCCCGGTCCTTGACCTGGGATGTCCCCCAGAAGCCCTTCCTTCGCCACCACCCATGGGGTGATCAACCGGGTTCATTACAACACCGCGAACCCTGGGCCTATGTCCTAGCCACCTGCTACGACCAGCTTTACCAGATGAAATCAAGGTATGATCGCTGTTCCCGATAGCCCCAATAGTTGCTTTGCAGGTAATTAACACCATGCGTGTTTCGCCAGAAGGCATTTTAATGATAGCATACTTTTTGTCCCTTGAAGTAATCTGTGCAGCTGACCCGGCACTTCTGGCCATGATGCCACCTTGTCCCGGGCGTAATTCAATATTGTGAATAATCGTGCCCAATGGAATATCTGAAAGATACAAGGTATTTCCAATTTCAGGGGCAATATCTCGGCCAGACACGACTGTTTGTCCAATTTTTAACCCATTTGGTGCCAAAATATATCGCTTTTCACCATCTTCATATACTAACAAGGCAATCCGCGCAGAC
>CAZKIR010000316.1:0-5016 GCA_964552835.1 uncultured Bacteroidales bacterium | reverse complement strand
ATATCCATGTTAAAACTGCTTAAATCATAATTTCTCGGATTACCTTTTTCGTCTATATTGCCCTGCAGGAAGAAACGAAAAAGGTCAAAATCCATGTTCATTCCCATGGTGTTCTTAAAATTGGCGTCAAACGAGACGTACACTTTTCCAAACCGCATGCCCAGAGAGAACAGGTTCAAGCTGAAATCACCCGTGATCAGGTTGGGGAGTTTTTCCATGCTCTCGAAAAATTGATCCTGGTAATCCTCGTTATACAAGAAGGTAACCGTGCTCCCCTGGTGGTTAAAAATAAAATCATCAAATTTGGGGCCGGCAGAAAAATTCAGGTAATTTGATGAAATACCCGGTACCCCGAGGTGAAACCCGCAATTTTGCAAGGCGGGGTTTAAATGATTGCTCTGTGGTACGAGCCGCATGTAATACATGATATTGCTTTCCTGGCTTTGAAGGTGGGATGGCGCGAGAAGAAAAAATCCCAATAACAATATGGCAACATTTATTTTTATCCTGGTCATGGCTTATTTTTTTATTCTGCTTTTGTTTTTTAGTAAAGGTTTTTGAACATTTCCCTGTCCATCTTCGTCCCCGTCGTCATCTTCGTCCCCGAAAGAGGGCACTTCCGTGAATTTTGCCTTTCCCTGGATAGATAAGGCCAGCTTGATTTTATAGGAAGTAAGGATGGCAGCATCCTTTATTTTATCGGGGTTGTCCGGATCCTTCGTGTCCAGGGTTATATTAGCAATAAGGTGATCGGCCAGTTGCAGGTTCTCGAAGCTTTTTTTATCAATTTTTAATGACGTTTCGAATGGTTCCACTTCATCCAACCTGGTAATGCCATTATCGTCAACGGGTGCAGCTTTCATGAGCAAGGTGTCCAGCATGGGATCGAAAAGCTCGTTCCCGGCCGAATCCCAGGGGGTAAGTTTCACCGAGATGTTAAAAGGAAAATCGTTTTCCATGCTAAGGATCAACTGTAGTTCCTCGAACAACAAACCTTCGGGCAAGCCTTCAAACGCTGGGAAGGTGTCTTGCAGCGAAATGCCTTCAGTCCTTATCGCAAGGGGAATTTCAATATTATACCAGGCTTTTAGCTCGCTTTGGGTACTGTTCAAAAAATTCTCGGTATTGGCCGGGTCTGCATCGGGATTTCCTGTTCCCTTGCCAGAAAAAATGATGCTCTCGGGCAACGGGATAGCCAGGAATTTAGAGATGTTTGAATTATTATTGCTGATGGTAAATTCCCCTTCATAGGGATCGGCAAAGCGATCGGCGGGTGCCTGGATAATAAAGGGTTCATCTATGGTTAAGCTGTCACCGGGGCTTTTCAGGTTAAAATCTATTTCGGTTTCCATGCCAATGGAGTTCAGGTAACCGATGGTAATTTTTGGATCAGCGAGTTCCATGGAATTTCCTTTACCGAGAAAGCCGCCCATGTCGCCCATGCTACCCAGGTCTAATTGTTGTTCTTCCAGGTCTATTTTACGTTGGCCGAAATACCCGGCCAGGGTAAAATCGTCAATATTCTGTATCTCGAAACTCACGCTAAAGGTTTGGTTCGGGATAACCGTTGCCGGGTCAGTAGAAGAATCCATCTTGATATAATACTCGTAGGGCAAGTAATAATTAGTTGGGTCCAGGGTGGTAATTGACCCGGCCATGTCAATGGTACCTGTCTTGCTTTCATTCCCTTCCACCACGATGGTTTCTTCCAGCGTGCTGCCATCGATGGTTGTGTTCGGGAAGGCAAGGTATACCTCTATCCGCTCGGGCAATGCATTGTCAATAGAATAATTGATGCCACCGCTGTTAAGATATATCTTTTCTATGGTCATGTCCTCGATGGGTTCGTCCATGATGGTGATATTGTCACTGAACGTTTCTGTCTCTATACCATCTACCATGGTCTCCGCACTTTGTATCTCCACGTTTTTTATCTCCAGCTCGTGCACGATAGCATCGTTGTCCAAATCCAGGGGTTGGGGTGTATTGTTCGAGGCGGGAATATAAATGGCCGCGATATGGAAGACGAGCGAGTCTGCCAAGGTTTTGTCCGATAGATCCACCTCATCACTGGATTGCCTTTCCCCCGGGGCAATATTTTTAAATTCAAATTCATAATTGTTTACTTCTGTTCCATTATCATCATACCCAATGAGCTTTATATTGATGGTATCAATCGTTTGGTTCAACTCGTTGGTGATATGCATCTGCATTTGCCCATCAGAAAAAGTAATAGAATTAAAATCCTTAATATTTCCTACAGGGTATTTACCGGCATCCACCGGATCAGTCGAAGGGGGAAGGGGTACACCAGGAAACACATTATTCCCGTTCTGCGTTTCCAACGCGCTTTGAATGGCGGGGGCCAGGTTCCCTTTCATCTCGTTTAGGCCAACCCGGTTGTTGAAAGTCGTATCTTCCATCTCGAAGGTCAGGGTGGTATCAAAGCTAAAGGGATCGATTTCGTCCGCGTTAAACTGGCTAAATTGTTCGCTAAAATCTTCCTTGAAAATCGTGTCACTTTGAATTATCGTTAACCGGCCCTGGGCATCTTCCTCGAACAAGGTATCATTTTCCGGAATAAAATTTTCAATGGACAATACCGCGTTTTTAAGGAGGGGCAAACGGATTCGCGGGTTTATCTCGACCCGTGTGTCCAGGTTCTCCATGTCATAGGTTTCTCTTTTACAAGAAGCCGTAAACATCAGTGGGATAAAAACAGCCACGAACAGCCACCGGCTCTGCTTGAAGGTTCGATTCCTTTTCATACAATATTCATATTGATATAATTAAAATACTATAATTTCTTTATTGAAGGTTGTAATTATACAAAAAAATATTCTCATTTCCTACTATTAAATGAAACTTTCCATCATTTGTAAATATCCCTATCGTGAAAGGTGACGATCCTTTCAAGGGAAAGCCTTTTTGGTTTTTCCCGTTATTCCCGATTAAATAGATTTGATCGAGTTTTTCGGAAACCAAACCGATTTTTCGGTCGGTGCTTGAAAATGCATAAACAACCGGGGGATAAGAAGGTTCAAATGAGAGTTCGCGTTCGAAAATACTTTTCTTGTCCTGGTGAAAAGCTTCAATGCCCGTGCCATCGATAAATATATAATCGTTCCGGCCATCGCCGGAAATGTCTTCAAGCATGAAATAATGTTCCGGGCTGTATTTTTTTACCCGTGTTTTTTCGATTTTTCCATCCTGAAAAATCCTGATTACTTGGCCTGCCGTATCAGTAGTAACAAAATGTTTGCCCCTGCTGTCCGAGTAATCAGCGTAAAAAAAGTTCCTGTTCGATTTCACGAAATAATTATCGGGCTTTATTCTTTCACTCCCACGGCGGCTTAAAAAATAACTCTTAAATTTATCCGCGAAAACAATATAATCCCTGCTACCAAAACGAAAATACTGCACGGGCAGGTTTACCTCGTGTTCTGTCTGGTCAAATAGCCACCCGCTAAGCACGTGGCCATCCAAATCATAATCATATACTTTCCGGTTTTCGCAAGCGATAAAGGCCCTGTAATCTTTATTTTTGTCATAATCAAACAGGCTAACCCCGTTGGTGGCCGGGGAGCGTAGCTTTATGGGGTATCTTTCCACGTAATTCCCGTTCCGGTCAATTAAATGCAAGTAATTTTTCGTGCTAAAATAAAGCTGGTACTTTCTGTTCTTGTAATAATCAACCATGAAAACGTCCGAGTTGATCTTTTCGCCCAGGCGTTGTTTCCATAAAATCCTACCGGTTTTATTTAACAAGTAAATGGTGTTTGATAAATCTTGTACGAATATTTCTTTTTCCTTGGTATAGTGGTTAGTGAAAAAGAAGGGCTTGAAATTGCAGGTGGTGTCAAGCATGCTTTCCCATGCGGTTCTTGGTTTTTCCTTGTAATCGGGGGTATAATGTAAAACCAGGTTGGTATAAAACATATCATTTTCAGCGCTAAATTGCAATGCCAATGAATGAAATTTTTTATACTCTGAAAACCCCTTTTCCAGTGAACGATATAGCCCCCCTTCCAGGTATTCTTTCATAAATTGCTTGCCCCTTGGCAGGTTCAGGTAAAAATAAATATTTGCCCTGGAAGATAAATACTCGGTAAATTTTTTATACTGGAGATCGTTCTCGAGGGTCCTGTTCAAGATATTTACATGGTAAAATTTTGACAAACTTGCCGGGGATTGGCCAAAAACCATGTAATTATCGATAAAAGTAAAATAGCCATGATTTGCTTTTCGAAAAGCCTGGCCAAACAAGAGCCCGGGCAAGTTATCAAGGGGCAGTTGATAAACCCTTGCCGTGACCTGTCGGTCAACGCGCTGGTTTTTTACAAAGGCGTCCATGGGCTTATTTTGCCGCGAGGCATATTTCTGTATCCATTTTTTAAAATAATCCTCTGCCATGCTTTTGCTTTTCATTTTTATGATTGAAAAAGCTTCCGGTTCTGTTCCAGAAAAATTCGTGAAAGCAATGCCGGCTTCCCCGTCAAAAAGGGGTTTGAAATCATCGGGCAGGTTTATCCCGTGGGCTTGGCCCACTTTTTTCACGGAAGTGTTATAATCATTTAACTTACCGTTCAACTGCAAGTACTTGGCATAATTCTCAGTGAAAAGGCTATAATTATCTATGCCAAAAACCATGAAAGACGAGACATTTCCGGGCAATATCCTGGCAATTTCCAGTCCCGGGGGTGATTGCCGGGCAAAAACATTCAAGTAATTGTTCTTTTTATCTTCTGGCTTTGAAAAACCATTTATCCATAAGCCATTTTCCAAAAGGGTCAAATCTAAAGCCGACCAGTCCGCCAAAAGTATATCTTCCTCGAAAAACCGCCGATAACTGGGGTGAACAAATGTAGATAGCCAGCGGTAAAAATTTTCATGGTGAAGGTAAATGTTCGCGTCAACAAATTTCCCTGCCGTGCCCTTGATAGCCTCAAATCCTTCTAGTTGGCTAAACGAAACATCGATTTGGCTTTGCCGTATCGCGTTCTCCAGCAGCAGATC
>CAZKIR010000315.1:0-5025 GCA_964552835.1 uncultured Bacteroidales bacterium | reverse complement strand
GCTGTATGGTGTGCCCAGCGTGTGCCGGACGATCACGTGAAGGTAGAAGTCGTTTGCCATTCCATTGATATGCCCGCCTCAGTGCCTGTTAAGCTAAGCTTGAACGACGCGGATAATATTGACAGGACATATATCGAGTATATCACTGCCTCCATGGCTTTCCATGATACCCTTTTGGTTGCTTTTAGCGGTATTAACACGGAAATAACCGGGGAATACACCTATGATGCAACCATTGACCTGGCTGAAGACAATATTGCAAGCAACGATGCCTTCCCGGGCGATATTTCTAAATCCTATTATGACGTGCAGCCTGCCCTGGACGAAGACTTCCAGGCAGCCTTGCCCGGCGGTTGGACACTCGAGAACATGGGAGTCGTGGGCGGAATGTTGAACACGGATTTCTTCCTGACCGAGGGGGACACTGCCTTTGTTGTCACTCCTGAAACCGGGCCGGTGAACGAACACGAGTATTTTGTTCTCGACCACATTATCCAAACCAATAACGGGGACGATACCCTGGGAGCGGGAGATGTTATCGAAGTACAATTGTCCTTGGATTGCGGTTTATCTTACACCACCTTGTTAACCATCGATACCACGACCTATAATCCAACCGGCGGGGTAAACACCGATACTTTGGATTTATCCCCCTACGTGGATGAAGATGTTTATATACGGGTAATCGCTACCAAGCAAGAGGCAACTAGTTCACATACAAGCAGCCTTCAATTGCAAGTGGACAATTTCGAGATCAAGGAAATCTACGATGTTTCCACGGGGGATATCTTGTTGCAAGCCGGCAGTTGTTGGCAAAGCAGCGAGCTGGTACAGGTCGTGGTGAGAAACAACACGCCCGCGACCATCACGGGAATCCCCGTTGAACTGATGGTTGAGGTGACCAACTCGATGTTCTATAATGACACCACTTATACCATGGAGGCTAACGTGAGTTCGTTGGCATATAATGAAACCGATACCCTGGATTTCAATATAAATACCCAGCCCGATGGGGATTATGCCTTCACGGCATATACCATGCTGGATGGTGACACGGATGCCAATAATGACACCACTACGAATAGCAAAGTAATCGATCCGGTATACCCCGTGCCTTACGTGAGAAGCAACAACTTTAGCGGCAGTGGTGAGTGGAATTTCGATAACCACATAACCACGGGCGATTACATGGAGACCAATAACATTGCCGTTGATGATTCAGCAGTGGCTACTTCCGTGGTAATTGGCCCGGTAGGACTGGATAATTATTTAATGTTTGATTATTATATGGAGTCAGATGGAGGAAATGGGCACCAGATTGGCAGGGGCGATACCGTGTACGTGCAAATGTCCACGGATTGTGGTTCCACCTTTAACACGGTTTCCATGATCCATTCGGGCAACCATTCACCTGAAAGTAGCTACATGCGGCAAGCCATTGACCTGGGCAGCTTTGTTTCAGAGGAAGTCAACCTGCGTTTCGTTACCACCAAAAAGACGGCCACGGGACCCATTACCAGTTTTATTAAATTATACATGGATAGCGTGGAAATATCCAGCGGAATCGATGTAGGGGTAACGGATATTATCTTGAGCGATTTAAGGTGCGGGGCCACGGACGATAGTGCCAAGGTGGTTGTCACGAATCACGGGGCGGCTGATGTTCAGGATGTTGATATCGAGCTCAGTGTTACCAGGCCAAACGGGACCACGGTAATCAAGACAGCAAGCTATTCCAATACGCTCGCGGCCGGCACTTCTGATACGATTTCTATATACAATATTAATACGACCATGGCTGGGGATTACGAGTTCGATGCCATTACCATCCTGGAAGGTGATAATTATGATATAAATGATTTATATTCTGATTACGCGGGCAACCCGGAAACGAACACGATTTATCCTGTCGTTCCTGTACCCGTGGTCTATCCATTTGATGGGGATTTTGATGATACCTACTGGGACCTGGCCGGCCATACCCATTCGGCCAATACCGAGATTATCTCGAATGCCGTGACCGAAGGGGATACCTTGGTACTAGAGAGCGAGTTGATAGGAGCTGTTCCGGCAAACGGGAAAATGGTATTTGATTATTACATAGAGGCCAGGAACTTGGCCGGTGATACAGTCAACACCCTCGGGGCCGGTGATACGATTTACGTGATGGTATCGGGCGATTGCATGGAGACCTGGCAAGGAGTGCATGTTATCCATGCCGGAAATGATTCTGAAGAAGCTGGTTATGATGCCGTGTCAGTTGATCTTTCAGCTTACAGTGGAAACAACGTTTTTATCGCGTTCGTGTCTACCAAGCAGAATGCCCAAAACTATACCAACTCGAATTATAAGTTTTACCTTGATAACCTGAAATTGGTCGATGCCAATGATTATGATTACGGGGTTTCGGATATTCATACCTCGGCCCCGCTTTGCGGGAGCAGCAATGATTCTGTTGAGGTGGTAGTGACTAATTTTGGTACCGATACCTACAGCGGAAACCTGGATGTTGAACTACTGGTTACGGGGCCGTATGACAAGGAAAAATTCTATAGCCAAACCGTATCGGCCAATATCGCGGCTGACGATTCTATGATAGTGACCTTTGATAACCTGAACACCTCCATCACCGAGGGCAATGGGTACCGGTTCAAGGCCAATACATCCCTGGCCGAAGACAACTTTGCCGTGAACGATACCATGGAAATAACATGGACATATTACCTGGCCGAACCCGCGCTCGACAAGAATTTTGACGGTTGGGCAGCCTATCCTGCCACCTGGGACAACGATAACTGGGAGAATTGGGGCAGTGATGTATTACTAAGTGATAACTTGACAGAAGGAAGCGATGCTTACGTCCGTACTCCACGGATAGGGCCATTGGCGGAAAACAGCTACTTGATGTTTGATTACTTGATCAATTCGGATATTGGCAATGAAATTGGCCCGGGCGACACGGCTTTCGTTGAGGTTTCAACTGATTGCGGGGTGACCTATACCATTACGGATACCTTGCATGAGGGGAACCAACCCTATTCTGCCACCCCTGTAGGGGCCACCATTGATTTGAAGGATTTCGCGGATCAAGAAGTGTACGTACGTATGAGCTTGAAAAAAGAAACAGACCCGGGGGCCACTACCGCATGGTTTAATATAGAACTTGACAACATGTTGGTTGACACGGTGAACGATGCCCAAGTGGGCAATATCTTGCTAACGGATTACACCTGTGGTTCATCAGCAGATTCAGTATGGGTCGTGGTACAGAGCAACACGCCAGATGATTTAACAAACGTGCCCGTGAACCTCGAGGTGTACCTGGAAGATGTATTCATGAACAGTCATGCGGCTAATGTTCCATTATTAGAAGAAATGGACAGTGATACCCTCTTGTTCCTGGTAAATACCTCTGAAAATGGCGAGTACAAGTTGAAAGCCTACACCGACCTGGCCGGGGAAACCGATCGTGCCAACGATACCCTGGAGGTTACCCGGACTTACGCCGATCCTGAAGCCTTAGCTTATGAAAAGGACAATAATTTTGATGATGGGACATGGAATTACTATAACATGGACCTTACAACAACTTACTTGCAAACAGATGAGTTGTATATAGATGATATGGCCACCATCACGACCCCGAGATTTGATATACCGGCCGATGGCGCCTACTTTATTTACCAGTTTAAAACCGATAACCAATTAGCAGGCAATGATAGCCATAAGCTGGGCAAGGGCGATACCATCAAGGTGCAGGTGACCACGGATTGTGGGCATGCTTACACGACCCTTCAAGAGATAAACTCTTCCAACAAAATTGCAGAAGAGTATATAAACGATTCCATCAACCTGAATGCTTATGCAGGACAAGTTGTGGCGCTCCGGTTTGTTGCCTCGAAATCACAAACCGCTGGTTCGCTCACTGAATGGTTTGATTTCTTGATTGATAACGTGAAGGTGAACAATGCCAAGGACGTTGGGGCAAGCGATATCTTGATTTCTGACAACGATTGTGGGTTTGAAACCAATCAAGTTGGCGTGGAAATAACCAACTTTAGCGACCTGACCATTAACGAGGTGCCCGTGAAGCTTACCCTGACAAAATATCCCGGTGAACCGGAAGAATATGATATAGTGGTACGCGACACCTTGCGCACGACTATTGCAGGGGGGGAAGAAGACACTTTATATTTTACCGTGAACACGGATACCGTTGGCACTTATCGTTTTAACGCCGAAACAGAAGTTGCTTCGGATATTGATGATACCAATGACGGTTCTGGCCCGGTTGACAATACGGTAGTCCCAACCTACATGGCCCCTGTTATACAAACTTTTGACGGGAACACGACCGTGGATGACTGGAATTATGATAACATGGATAACGTGAGCGATGAAGTCGTGTCAAATGCGTTAACAGCTGGTGACGAGGCCTCCTTGCGTTCCAGGAAATATTGGTTGGAAAGTACCGCGGAAGCTACCCTGTCGTTCATGTACAAGGTGCAGTCGTTGGATAACGCGAACAATATCATTGACTATAACCTGGACAAGGGCGATACCATTAAAGTATTGATCAGCACGGATTGTGGCAATACCTACCAAGGCTTGCACGTGATAGATAACACGGTACATTACGCCGAAGACGACACGTATATATTGGTAACTTTGGACATCTCGTCCTACTCGGACCAGGATTTGTTCGTGAAATTCGAGGCCCGGAATAATCAACTGAGCAACGATACCAGGCCAAAATACAAGTTGTTTGTTGATGAATTCATGATAAGTAATGGAGCTGACGTGGGCATCACGGCCATCTTGCGAAACAACAAGACCCAAACCTGCGGTTTCGAGGCGGATCCCGTGGAAGTCGTGATCAAGAACTTCGGGCCTCTTGCCCAATCGAACATTCCCGTGCAGTTAGACGTGTATGGTATGACAGACACGACCCTTAACGCGACCTACACGGGCACGATCGATCCTTACGATAGTGATACCATGCTCGTGGGAACAGTGAACACTGCA
>CAZKIR010000314.1:0-5054 GCA_964552835.1 uncultured Bacteroidales bacterium | reverse complement strand
TTGTAATTATGGGTGGCCACTACCACCGAGCGGTCTTTCTCGCTCAGGTTTTTCAGCAGTTTCAGTATATCTTCCGAGGTCTCGGGATCAAGGTTGGCCGTGGGCTCGTCGGCCAGGATAATTTCCGGGTGGTTAAGCAGGGCCCGTGCGATAACGACCCGCTGTTTTTCACCTTCCGAGAGCTCGTGGGGCATCTTGTAGCCTTTAAAGCCCAGGTTTACCCGGTGCAGCACTTCTTGCACGCGCTCGTCAATTTCTTTTCTCGATTTCCAGCCCGTGGCCTTTAGCACGAATTGCAGGTTATCGTACACCGTGCGATCAATCAGCAATTGAAAATCCTGGAAAACAATGCCCAGCTTACGGCGCAAGCGGGGAATATGTTTCCGCTTAATCTTGTTTAGTTTCAGGCTGGATACCTCGGCAAAACCATATTTCAAGGGAATTTCCGCGTTGATGGTCTTTATCAGGCTGGACTTGCCACTGCCCACTCTCCCGATAAGGTACACGAATTCCCCCGCCTTCACTTCAAAATTCACGTTCGACAATACCAGGTTGTCTTTCTGGTATATCGCTGCTTCTTTAAATTGTATCAAGGGTAAATTTTCCATAAATAATATTTTTTTTAACCCTTGGCTAAAAAGCCAAGGGTAAAAGCCATCAGTACTATTCAAATAAAACCTTGGCTGGATTTTCAGGGCACAGCTGAAAATTTTTTTTATTAAACAAGATAATCATGAATACTTCAGCCTAAAAAATCACCCTAAAAGTAAAAATAAATCCAGAAATTAACAGTTTATTGTTAATATAAATATCTGGTAAAAGCTTTTCATACGCTTTTATTTTAATAATTTTACGGGTATCAATTAATTAGCTTATGCTGTTTGTCAAATTCATGAAAAAGAATATGATCAACCTAATCTCGCGGCATTCCCTATTGCCCATTATCCTTTACTTGTTGTTTTTACCACTCGTGTGCTTGGCCCAGGAAAAGCCAGCTTTTGAAAAACCAGAACAAGTATACCAAAAGGGTATCGAGTTTTACGAGAAAGAAAAATTCGGGATCGCCCGCCAGCATTTTGAACGGACCATCGACTTGTACACCGCCGAAAGCCGTACCGTTTACAAGGTAAACTCGGAATTTTACCTGGCCTTGTGCGCCATCGAGTTGTTTAACGCCGATGCCGAGTACTTGATAACTACTTTTATCGCGAAATACCCCGAGAGCCCCAAGGCCAAACGGGCATATTTCGAGATGGCCAAGTTCAGGTACCGCCAACAAGAATACCGCGAGGCCATCAAATGGTTCGAGAAAATCCGCGTAAGCGACCTGGACCGGAAAGATGAAGCCGAGTACCATTTTAAGCTGGGCTACGCGCATTTCATGTCAGGCAATACCAAGTTGGCCGCCCAAGAATTTTTCAAAATAAAAGATAAAAAAACCCGGTACACGTCCCCTGCTATCTACTATTACGCGCATGTTGCCTACGAGAACGCGCATTACGAGACCGCGCTCACGGGTTTTCTCCGCTTGAGCGATGACAAAACTTTCGCCCCCGTGGTACCATATTATATTACCCAAATCTATTATTACCAAGAAAAATACAAGAAGGTAATCGATTACGCCATTGATTTTATCGAATCGGCTTCTACCAAAAGGAAACCCGAGATTGCCAAGATTATTGGCGAAGCCTATTTTCGTTTGGGAAACTACCAGGAAGCCCTGGGCTACCTGGAAATGTTTGATGAAAAAGCCCGGCAAAAAACCCGCTACGACAAGTACCAACTGGCTTACACCCACTACAAGCTAAAAAATTACGAGAAAGCCTCCGGGCTGTTCGAGGTGGTTACCGGCCCCGATGACGAACTGGGACAGAATACCTATTACCATTTGGCCGATTGTTACTTGCAACTGGACGACAAAAACAAGGCCCGCCTTGCCTTCTCGGCCGCTGCCAAGATGGGGCACGACAAAGACATACAGGAAGATGCGCTGTTCAATTACGCCAAAATTTCCCTTGAATTAAAATATACCCCCTTTAACGATGCCATCGAGGCATTTAACCGGTACATCAAAGAATTTCCAAGCTCCATTCGTATCGACAAAGCTTATGGCTACCTGATGACTGCCTACATGAACGCGAAAAATTACAAGGAGGCTTTGGCTGCCCTCGAGAACATCAAGCAAAAGGACAATACTATCAAAAAGGCCATCCAACGGGTATCGTATTTCAGGGGGCTGGAACTTTTCAATAACCTGCAATACAACGATGCCCTCGCGGCCTTGTCTACCTCGCTCGAGTATGGCTGGTTTAACCAGGAATTAAAAGCCCTTGCCATGTACTGGTCGGGAGAGGCCCATTTCCGTATAGGAAATTTCGGGGAAAGCGCCAGGATGTTCGAAGATTTTACCCTTGCCCCCGGGGCTTTTCAAACGAAAGTTTTCAACACGGCCCATTACAACCTGGGGTATTGCTATTTCAAGATGAAAAATTACAACAAGGCCTTAAGCTGGTTTCGAAAACACGTGAACATGGCAGCCGAAAAATCTTCCCCTACCCTGGGCGATGCCTACAACCGGATAGGTGATTGTTACTTCCTGGCAAGGAAATACTGGTTGGCCATTGAAAATTACGACAAGGCCATCGCTGCCGGTTCGCCCGACGCGGATTACGCTCAATACCAACGGGGCTTTGCACTGGGCTTGGTAGATAGGCCAAAGAAAAAAATCCAAAGCCTGAAAGCACTTCTCGACCGCTATCCCACCACCACCTATTTTGACGATGCCCTCTTCGAGCTCGGGAAAAGTTATACCGAAACCCACCAGCACGAGATGGCTATCGAGCATTACAAGCTCATCGTGAACGAATTTCCCAGTAGCCAGTTCGTGAAAAAAGCGCTATTGCAACTAGGCCTTTTACATTACAACCAGAACAGGCTAGAAGAAGCCTTGAGCTATTACAAGCAGGTAGTGGCCAGTTTTCCCGGCACCCCGGAAACCAAGAATTCCCTCACGGGGATAAAAAACATATACATCGAACTGAACGACGTGGAATCGTACTTTGCTTTCGCGAACAAACTGGAAGAAAACGTGAACATCAGCTATTCCGGACAGGATTCACTTACCTACATCGCGGCCGAGAACAAGTACATGGCCGGTGATTATGAAACGTCCGTGGAAAATTTTGAAAAATACCTGGAAAAATTTCCCAACGGTGGGTTTACCATGAATGCCCACTATTACCGGGCCGATTGCCATGCCCGCCTGGGCAACCTGGAAAAGGCGATGGTAGGGTATAATTACATTATAGACCGCTCCAAGAACAACTTTACTGAACAAGCTTTGAAAGGGGCGGCCGAGGTAAATTTCCTGCTACAAAATTACCAGGAAGCCTACCAAAACTTCAAAGAACTGGAGAAAAATGCCGCCAACAAGAAAAACCTCGTGAATGCACGGGTAGGCATGATGCGGAGCAGCTACTTGCTAGATATGCATGAAAAAGTGGTTGAGGCGGCCAACAAGGTTTTATTGAGCGAGAAAATTGCCGGGGAAATCATCCGTGAAACTCATTTTAAAAAGGGCATGGCTTTCTTCGGGTTAAGGAAGTATAATGATGCCTTGAGCGAATTCCGCATCATCGCCGACGAGGTATCCAGCATGGAAGGCGCCAGATCCAAATACATGATCGCAGAAATATATACCCTTCAAGAACAATATGATCCAGCCGTTCAGGAAATCAAGGATTTCATTTCCATGAATACCCCACACGTGTTTTGGATGGGAAAAGCCTTTATCTTGTTGGCCGATATATATACCAATACCGGTGAAAAATTCAAAGCCAAGGCCACCTTGCAAAGCTTGATTGATAATTATTCCGTGCCGGATGATGGCATTATTGATGAAGCCAATAAAAATTTGCTTGCCCTGATAAAACAAGAAAAAGAACATCAGTTTTCAGACGAGCAAGAAGAGATAAAACTCAACTTCGGGGACAACGAAACAGGCGGGTACAACGGTCTTTTCGAGAAAAAGGAAGAAAAAAACGATACGACAAACAGCCAATTGAACGAGAACAAAAATTTACAGTAGCCAACCATGAAGCATGTAAAAGCAATAATATCCCTAGTTATTTTTTCAGGTATTTGTTATGCTAGCCTAAAAGCCCAGGTGGGCGATACGATACAAAAAGAAGTGGAAGTGGAAAAACCTTACGAACCCACCGTGCCGGATGTTTCCAAGATAAATGAATTGCCCCGGATTAACGACACCAGCCGGATCGTCCCGGAATTTGAATACCAGGTTAGGCCGCGTTCCATTACCCACGATTACGAGACCGATCCTATCCAAGCAGCCCGGATGGTGGGCGAGCCCCTGTCAAAATTATACCCCAGGTACCTGGCCCTGGGTTTCGGGAGCCAAGTATCCCCCCTGTTGGAAATCGGTGCCAATACAGATCGCTCGGACGATCACGGGGCTGGCGTATACTTCAAGCACTTGTCACATCATAGCAAAATTAAACTGACAGATGATTTTAACGTGCCCGCCACGAGTGCTGACAATAACTTGCTATTATACGGGAAAAAATTTACCGGGAATGCCTTTTTATCGGGTGACATAAACCTTAACTCCTATGGCCGGACTTATTACGGCTATGAACCTGGCCTTATTACCGATTCGGTTAAAGAAAGCGATCCCGTGAGGCAACGTTTTTTCAAGCTCGGTTTTAACTCCCGGTTTAAATCAAACCACCAGGACTCGTCCAAAATAAACTATGATGCCCGGTTTGGTTATTATCATTTTAAAGACCTCGAAAACAATTACGAGAATGGCTTACGATTGAGCGGGGCCATCGACAAATCTTTTGACGGTGAATTATTTGGCCTCGACACGGAAGTCGAATTCTATGACAAAAGCATTTCCATCGATTCATCGGACCATTTCCTTTTTGGCATTTCACCATGGATAGGAAAATATGGTAAAAGTTGGCTGATAAAAATCGGGCTGGCGTTTATTGGCGACAATAACGGGGAAGAAACCAAGATGTATTATTACCCCA
>CAZKIR010000313.1:334-5070 GCA_964552835.1 uncultured Bacteroidales bacterium | reverse complement strand
AACCTTTTAAACGCGAAGGTGAATTTAAAAAAAAAAATACCAGCATCATGTCTTAAATGCTCTGTTGGGCAATAACTATCCTGTTGAGAGCCCCACGAGAGGCCGGTATATTAAATCAAAATCTTCTGAAAACCCGCGCGCATTGGCTTTTGATGCTACTTTACGAAAAGCTGCACGTGAAACAGGGACCACCGTAATCAGTGATTTGCATTTAATGGAGAAGGTAAGAATTGCCCGTTCTCATTGCCTGACTATTATTATACTCGATAATTCATCTTCCATGAGAATGGATAAAAAAGTAAGGATGGCCAAAACAATTGCCTGGCAGCTATTAAAGAAATCTTACGAAAACCGAAATGAAGTTGGCCTGATTGGTTTTGAGAAAAATGCCCCCCTTACACTGGTTAAACCAACCAGGGATATGGGGGTGGTCGATGAAAAACTGGAAAAGCTGAAATCAGGCGGAAAAACCCCCCTGACTCCTGCCATTTACATGGCAGGTGAAATCCTATCAAAACAAAAGAGTGCTATCAACCAGTTGGTTATAATATCTGATGGCAAAGGCAATGTCTATAAAAATCAAAATATGCAGGATGACCTGAAAGAAATAGTTGCTGAGTTATCCAATACGGATGTATTTTTGATTAATGCTTCGGAAAAATTCAAAAGCACGGGGCAAATGGAAAATCTTTCAGAATATCTTTCAGCAGAACATGTTTACCTGGATGATTTAATGTAAAAAAATATGCTAAAAAAAATACTTGCTTTAACCACGGTTAACAATACCCTGCCACTAAAAACAGCGATGGATAAGATATTGCAGGAGCATGGGAAGATTCTTGAAATACGAAAAGTGTTTTTTAGCGATTATGAAGATCCTGATGTGCCGCTTGAGCCCCTGAAAGATTATGCAGGAAAAGCTGATCTTATCATGATTGACGTGCGTGGCGACCACAGGGCCAGCAGGGAGTTGTTCCCGGTAATAAATCAATCTTCTGCTACCGTGGTGGTTCTGGTAGGAACATCCCCCAATATAATGGCGCTTACCAGGATGGGGAAATTCAGTGGTGAAAAGTTGTTTAAACCCGGAAAACCTGAAAAAAACTTTAACGTTGACGATTACCTGAAATCAAAGAAATACGCTGAGCTTACGAAAACACTTGGTAAAATCCTACCCGTGAGGTCAGTAAAAGATATGCGGAATTGGGTGTTGGCACAGAAATATTATACCAATGGTGATAGCGAAAACCTCAAAAACATGTTACTGTTTTTGTCTGAAAAATACTTAGATATAAAATTACACCAACATATTCCAGGACCAGTTTCTCAGCCTGATTTTGGATTATACCTGCCTGACACCCGGGAGCTGTTAACCGATCGATATGAATATGATAAAAAAGCCGGGATAAACCACAAAAAACCTATTGTTGGAATGCTGATTTATGGTGGCATGCATTTTTATGACACTGCCCCCCTGGCTGATGAAGTTTATGAAAGGCTTAAGGAACAATTCAATGTAATTTGCATTTTTTCTAAAGCTGAATATAACATAGTTGCCCTTGAAAAGTTCCTTCCAAAAGCTGATGTCATTATTAATTTTCAGTTTTTTCGGATACATGGTGGCCCTTTTGGTGGCCCACCTGAAAAAACGTATAATTACCTTAAAAAGTTAAATGCGCCACTTTTTTTGGGGTTGAGGTCGTATGAGACCACTTTTGAAAAATGGCAAAAGGAAGATGCCGGAATAAATCCGCTGGAACTGATACTTGGTGTCGTGCTGCCTGAACTTGACGGGGCATTTGAGCCATTACTGATCGGGGTAATGGAAAACACCAAAGACGCCACCCTGGGCGAGCTGCGGCAAACAAAAATTCTGAACGACCGTGCAGACAGGTTGTGCAAACGAATCTCCAACTGGCTGAAGCTAAAAAAATTGTCTAATGATAAAAAGAAAATTGCCTTATTGACATACAATTACCCCCCGGGTGAAGACAACCTGGCCAATGCCGGTTACCTGGATGTGCTTGAAAGTATGGATTATTTCATTAAAAAAATGCATGAAAGCAGTTACCGGATCAGCCTTCCCGCAAAACACATCCGGGAATTCATGCTCGATGGAGGCTATTTTAATTCACCGGCATATACTGAAAAGAAAGGTATTAAAGTACCCGTGAAAGAATACCTGGATTGGTTCAAAACCCTTCCGGAAAACCTCCAGGCGAAAGTAGTTAAGCATTGGGGCGGGCCTCCGGGAGACATAATGACCGATGGGGATAACTTTATTTTCCCCGGGGTTATCATGGGAAATTTGTTTATAGGCGTACAACCTTCAAGAGGGGCTCATGAAGATGAAGGGCACGCTTATCACGATAAGGAGTTACCACCTCATCATCAATACCTGGCTTTTTACTGGTACCTGCAAAAGCAGTTTGGTGCCAACGCCGTGATTCATTTTGGTACCCATGGCTCGCTTGAATTTACGAAAGGAAAAGAAGTAGCCCTCTCCGAAAACTGTTTTCCAGACCTGTTAATCGGTGTTATGCCTCATATTTACTACTATTGGGTGGGAAACACCTCTGAATCGACCATAGCAAAACGAAGATCGTATGCCATTTGTCTTTCGCATGCCTCGCCCGGTATGCAAACATCTGGTTTATACGAAAAATATATCGTTTTGGAAGATTTACTTCAGCAGTTTGAAGAGTCGAAAAATGATGCAACACTCGAAATGATAGGTGAAATAGCCGAAGAGCTTCATTTACCAAGTAATCCCGAACATCTTTCAAAAGAACTTTACCGGGTAAAACGAAAAATGATCCCGTATGGTTTGCATGTGATGGACAAGGTATGGTCGCTTGACGAAAAATCAGATTACCTGGCCGGGGTACTTCGCCTTGACCGGGAATTCCCCTCGCTGAACAAGATCATTTCCCAAAGGAAAAATCTTGAGTGGGAAAAAATCAAAAACTCGACGAAAGGTGAACAGGTTGAATTATTGTCAAAAGAAACAATAGTAAATCTCTTGAATGGAAGAAAAAGTGACTACGTTTCTGAAGACTATGAAAAGTATTTTCAATCGCTGGTTTATCAGATCGATTTCAAAAATGAAAGCCTTTCCATGTTGAAAACCCTGGAAGGAGATTATCTTCAACCAGTCTGTGGGGGCGATCCGGTAAGGGATCCGGATGTTTATCCCACGGGAAGGCCCATGAATGCATTCAATCCCACCCTGATACCAACGGTTATTGCTTCTGAAAGGGGTAAAAATGCAGGTAATCAATTGGTTCATAATTTCATGAAGGCAATAGGCCGGTACCCGGAATCGGTGGGTATTGTTTTGTGGGCATTTGAAACCATGAAGACCGGTGGTGATACAATTTCAACTATTTTTCATTTACTGGGATTGAAAATGAAACACAAGAAAAATGTTTGGTTTAGGGAATTCGAGGTAATCCCGCTTACCGAACTTAAACGTCCCAGGATAGATGTAATGGTGACCATTTGCGGGATTTTCAGGGATACATTAGGCACCCATGTTGAATTGATAAACCGTGCTTTTGACCTGGTAGGGGAACTGGATGAACCAGAGGAATTGAATTATATTAAAAAGCACCGGCGGAAAGCTGTTGAAAAAAATGATGAAATGGCCATGGCCAGGGTTTTCGGGCCTTCGCCATCAGAGTATGGTACATCAATGCGCTCGTTGATTGAAACAAGTAATTGGGAAGAAGAAACAGAACTTGTTGAAAGTTACGATAACAGCATGAATTACGCTTATTACAAGGGTAAAATTACCCGTTCGCCCGATGCTTTCAGCAAGGTAGCCTCATCTGTTGAGCTGGTTTCGCAAGAAAGGGACAGCAATGAATACGAGGTTACCGACCTGGATCATTATTACGAATTTTTCGGCGGTTTGGCACGGAGCGTGAAGGAAAAAAGAGGAGAAAACCCGGAAATTTACCTGGTAGATTCAACAGACGATGAAATGCTTGTGGAAGATGCCTCGGAAAACATAGAACGAGCCACCCGCACGCGCCTGTTAAATCCAAAATGGATTGATGGCATGCTTAACCATAAATATCATGGAGCTTCTAAAATCAAAGACCGTGTGGAATACACAATGGCCCTGGCTGCTACAACCGGTAAAGTGAGTAACTGGATTTTTGAGGATATTGCAAACCGATTGGTGTTTAACGAGGAAATGCATGAGAAATTAGTACAAAACAATAAACATGCTACCTACAAAATCGAAGAATTGATGATTGAAACCTATCATCGCGGTTATTGGCAAACCAGCCCTGAAAATATTGAAAAACTTCAGGAGATCATGGGAAAAACCGATAGCGAACTGGAATAACAAAACTATTCCCTGTATTCCATTCACCTGGCCGCTGCTGTTTAAACCCCCGCGTCAATAATCAGCGGGGCGTCCGGGCCTACCGGGACTCCCAGTAGCATCCATATAATCAATAAAATAGACCAGATAACCAGGAATACCAACGTGTAGGGCAGCATGGTAGCAATAACTGTCCCGATGCCGGCTTTCTTGTCGTATTTTTGGATAAACGCGACAATCAACGCGAAATATGACATCATGGGCGAGATAATATTCGTCACGCTGTCGCCTATCCGGTATACCACCTGCGTAAGCTCGGGCGCGATGCCCAGCAGCATGAACATGGGGATGAACACCGGGGCCATTACTGTCCATTTGGCCGAGGCACTGCCCATGAACA
>CAZKIR010000313.1:0-324 GCA_964552835.1 uncultured Bacteroidales bacterium | reverse complement strand
AAGCCGTTAGCAAGATAAACGACAACATGAGGGGGATAGGCCCCAGACCGGAGGCTTCTAACAAGTTCGCGCCCTCGATGGCAAAGATAAGCCCCAGGTTGGTCCATTTGAAATATGCCACGAACTGTGCCGCGAAAAACACGAGCACGATATACATGGCCAGCGTTTCCATGGATTTGGCCATGCCTTTCATCACGTCGGCATCGCTCTTGATGGTACCGGCGCCTATACCATATGCAATGCCCAGGAAGGCTGCCACGAGAAAGATAATGGTAACAATGCCCTCCATGAAAGGCGAGTGGAGCAGGCTACCTGTTCCCGGGT
>CAZKIR010000312.1:1737-5156 GCA_964552835.1 uncultured Bacteroidales bacterium | reverse complement strand
CCTCGCTCGGTAAAAACAACGGAAAACTATTGTGAATTGAAAGATACGCCTATTTTTCGCGCTCGATAATAAAATTCACTAAATCTACTAGTGATTTTTTCGCCTCGTTTTCAGGGTATTTTGACAAGATTTCCAAGGCTTCTTCCTGGTACTGTATCATTTTTTCCCTGGCAAAAGATATCCCGCCTTGTACTTCAACAAATTGGTAAATGTCTTTTAATCTTTTGGCATTTTTCCCTGGATGGTTGATCCATTTAATGATTTTTTTACGTGTCGGCTTATCAGCTTTTTCAAGTGAATATATTAGTGGCAAGGTCAGCTTTTTTTCTTTTATATCATTGCCCGAGGGTTTCCCGGATTTATTGCCCTGCTGGTAATCCAATAAATCATCTTTTATTTGGAAAGCCATCCCTGCCAATTCCCCGAATCGTGTCATGTTGTCCAGTTCCTGGCCATTGATGCCCACCGAGTGGGTACCGCAAGCCGTGCATGAAGAAATAAGGGTAGCGGTTTTCTTGCGGATGATCTCGAAATAATCATCCATTGAAATATTTAATTTCCTGGTTTTCTGTAATTGAAGTAGTTCCCCTTCACTCATTTCTTTAACCGCCTTTGAAACAATTTGCAATAGCTCGTATTCCTTGTGATCTACCGCTAGTAACAAGCCGCGCGATAACAAGTAATCACCCAGCAACACGGCGATCTTGGATTTCCATAACGCGTTAATTGAAAAAAAGCCCCGGCGCTGGTGGGCATCGTCTACCACGTCGTCGTGTATTAAAGTTGCCGTGTGCAAGAGTTCAATCAAGGTAGCGGCAATATAGGTTGATTCCCTCGTGTTGGTAAAAAGTTTAGCGGACAAGAACACGAATATCGGGCGGATTTGCTTGCCTTTTCTCCGCACCAGGTAATTTATTATCATGTTTAAAAAGGGCACGTTCGTTTTCATGGAAGTTTTAAATACTTCCTGGAACTTCATCATTTCCTGTTCAATCGGGTCTTTGATTGTATCTAAGGTAACGGTGGCCATTGATTATTTTTGATTTTTTTTTTCAAAGATAGTAAAAAGCAGTAACAATACTGCTTGTGGTTTTGTTTGCAAATTTTCTGAAAATTTAAGGTATATCAAAAAATCATTTACTAGATATTTATATATTTGTATGTTTAAAAAAATTATACAGGGTGAAAATTAATGAAATAAACATGGCGCAGCTTGAAGAGGCCGCCAACATGTTAAAAGCAATTGCCCATCCGATGAGGATAGCTATATTGGGTTTCCTGGAAGAAGGCAAGAAGCTTACCGTTACCCAAATTCATGAGAAGCTTGGTATAGAGCAATCTACTACTTCGCACCACTTGGGCATTTTAAAAGACAAAGGTGTACTGGCTTCTACGCGCGAAGGGAAAAACACTTATTATTATTTAAAGCACGAGCGCCTGCATTATATAATTGATTGTGTAAGCCAATGCACCACCGCCCGCTAATATATGAAAGGTTTTTTTATGGCAAAAATACGAGTAACCAAAGAATTTGGCTTCGAGATGGCCCACGCGCTCTGGAATTACGATGGGCCATGCAAGAACATACATGGGCATTCATATAAATTGTCTATTACCGTGATGGGCACACCTTCTGAAAATGATAAAAGCCCAAAGTTAGGGATGATAATTGATTTTGGGGATTTAAAAAATATCGTGAATAAAATCATTATCGATAGGTTTGACCATTGTGTCGTGGTCAACGCGAAAGCCCCCCACCACTTGCTGTCCAATATCGAACAAATGTTCGAAAAATACGAGGTATTGCCTTACCAGCCTACTTGCGAGAATTTGATCTCGGATTTCGCGGCCATGATCCAGCCCGCGTTACCAGGAGAGGTAATATTACATAGCATCCGCCTGGCTGAAACTTCCAGTTCTTTCGCGGAATGGTATGCCTGCGATAACGGGTAAATTTTGTTTGTCGGGCTTTTTGAAAAGCTTTTTTTGGCTTAGGGGTTGTAATGAAATAAGTTGACTATTTTATACGAAGATATTTTTTTCCAATGATAAAATAAGTCTGTTTTTTAAGTATTTTCTTCAGTTCCACGAAAAATAATTACATTTGTTCATTAACCATCCATGTAGGGAACATAATAGAATGTTATGCAAAACAACAACTTGTACTTGCTTGACGCGTATGCTTTAATTTTTAGGGCTTTTTACGCGTTTATACGAAATCCAAGGATCAATTCAAAGGGCTTGAACACCTCGGCCATTTTCGGTTTTACCAATTCTTTGGTCGAAATTCTACAAAAATACGATCCATCTCATATCGCCGTGGTTTTCGATCCTGCCACCCCCACATTTCGGCATGAAATTTTTGCCGAATACAAGGCCAATCGAGATGAAACACCGGAAGACATCAAATTGTCCGTACCCTACATCAAGGAAATTGTTTCGGCATTTCGTATCCCTATTCTCGAGAAAGCCGGATATGAAGCCGATGACGTGATCGGTACCCTTGCTTACCTGGCCGAGAAAGAAGGATTGACTACCTACATGGTGACCCCAGATAAAGATTATAGTCAACTGGTAACCGATAAGGTTAAAATGTTAAAACCCGGGAGGGCAGGGAAGGATAGTGAAATACTCGGGGTAGGGGAGATTTGTAAAAAATTTGAAGTGATGGAACCTAAACAGGTCGTTGATATCTTGGCCTTATGGGGCGATTCATCCGATAATATTCCCGGTGCACCGGGAATAGGTGAAAAAACAGCTAAGAAACTTATTGGTAAATATGGTTCAATTGATGGTTTATATGAAAATATTAATGACCTAAAAGGCAAACAGAAAGAAAATTTGATTAATTATAAAGATCAAGTATATTTATCGCGCCAGCTAGTAACCATTAAAATAGACGTTCCGGTTGAATATAGTTGGAAAGAAATAGTGCGTTCAGATCCTGACAAGGATTCCTTGAAAAAGCTTTTTCATGAACTGGAATTCCGGGCTATTTTTGACAGGGTTTTTAAAACCTCATCAGAAACCAAGGCTCCCGTGCAAGGTAGCTTGTTCCCGGCAGAAGATGAGCCCCCCCGGCCACCTGACAAAAGCTTGTTAAGCATTGACCGTTCTAATCTGGATTACCAGCTGGTTGACTCGGAACAGGGGATGAAAATACTCGCGAAGGAATTATTGAGGCAAGAAAGCGTTTGTTTTGATACCGAAACCACCGGCTTGAACGTGCATGACCCGGAATTGGTCGGACTATCTTTTTCTTACGTGAAAAACAAAGCCTGGTTCGTCCCGTGCCCGGCAGATAAGAAGCAGGCCATGGCGATATTGGAAATTTTTCGCCCGGTTTTTGAATCAAAAAGCATAGAAAAGGTTGGCCAAAACCTGAAATTTGACATGGAAATACTCAAGGCTTACCAGCT
>CAZKIR010000312.1:0-1727 GCA_964552835.1 uncultured Bacteroidales bacterium | reverse complement strand
CCATGATTGCCCATTACCTGTTGCACCCGGAGTTGCGCCATAACATGGATTTTATTAGCGAACAATATCTTGAATATCATCCCATACCCATTGAAAACCTGATTGGTAAGAAAGGCAAAAATCAATTAACCACCCGCGCCGTGCCTATAGACAAGCTTAGTGAATATGCCTGCGAGGATGCTGACATTACCTGGCAATTGAAAGGCATCCTGGAAAAAGAATTAATGGAAAATCATTTAATGGGGCTTTTCCGCGACTTAGAGATGCCTCTTTCGCGCGTGTTGATGGATATGGAGCTTACTGGTTTTAAACTTGATATCACCGCTTTAGCTGATTATGCTAAAGTCCTTCAAAAAGAATTAATTGAAGTGGAACAAAACGTACTGGATAAAGCGGGGGTGCAATTTAATGTTTCTTCTCCAAAGCAGTTGGGAGAGGTATTGTTCGATAAAATGAAAATTGATCCCAAGGCCAAACTTACCCGTACCAAGCAATATTCAACCAGTGAAGAAACCTTGTTGAAACTGAAAAACCAACACCCGATCATTCAGGATATTTTGGAATACCGCTCCTTGCGCAAGTTGCTGTCTACCTACGTGGAGGCCATGCCTAAGCTTATTAATCCCAAGACGGGGAAAGTGCATACTTCCTTTAATCAAACTGTAACAGCGACCGGACGGCTTAGTTCTACCAACCCGAACTTACAAAATATCCCTATACGGGAAGAAAGGGGCAGGGAAATCCGAAAAGCTTTTATCTCGTCATCACCCGATAACCTATTGTTGGCAGCGGATTATTCCCAAATTGAATTGCGCTTGATGGCCCACATGAGCCAAGATACCCATATGATAGAGGCTTTTCGTAACAAGGAAGATATTCATACCGCCACGGCTGCCAAAATTCACAAGGTGGATATAAAGGATGTGGGCCGTGCCCAAAGGGCGCAGGCCAAAACGGCAAACTTTGGTATTATCTACGGCATCTCGGCTTTTGGTTTGTCCCAGCGGCTTGATATTTCCCGGCAGGAAGCGAAGAAATTAATTGATGGGTATTTTGAATCCTACCCGGGCGTGAAAAAATACATGGACGATTGCATTGCCAAGGCCCGTGATGACGGTTATGTTACTACCTTGATGGGCCGTAAGCGGTTTTTGGCCGATATTAACTCAAAGAATACAACGGTGCGGGGTTTTGCCGAGCGAAATGCTATCAATAGCCCTATACAAGGCACGGCCGCGGATATTATCAAGAAAGCCATGATAGCTATCTGCCGTGAAATACGGGACCGGAATCTTTCTTCCCGTATGATCCTGCAAGTGCACGATGAATTGATATTTGATGTTCCCGGGGAAGAAATAGAAGAAATGAAAACCCTGGTCAAACAAGAAATGGAAAATGCTTGTCTACTTGATGTTCCAATAGTAGTTGAAATGGGGACAGGAAATAATTGGTTGGAAGCGCATGAAAATTTTTCATGCGGGAGAAATAAAAACCTCACGCGAAGACCGCGAAGGCGCTAAGAAAATGCGTCTGCTATCGTCCAGGAGCACTGTCCCCCTTGGCGCCTTAGCGCCTTAGCGAGAAAAGAAAAACCTCACGCGAAGACCGCGGAGGCGCGAAGAAAATGCGCCTGCTATCGTCCAGGAGCATTGTCCCCTTAGCGTCTTAGCGTCTTAGCGTCTTAGCGAGAAAAGAAAAACCTCACGCGAAGGCGCGAAGGCGCGAAG
>CAZKIR010000311.1:0-5195 GCA_964552835.1 uncultured Bacteroidales bacterium | reverse complement strand
TACAAGGCTTCCCAGTTTTTATTCATTTTTAGTCGCGGATATAAGGTATTAATTATAGCCAATGCTGGGAAGATACCTGGCTGGTGTTGAAAGCATTGGATATTTCATCTTCCGATAAGGTTTTTTCCATCACCTCGGGAGGCGACAATGCTTTGGCTATTTTGTCGAAGAATCCGATCATGCTGGACGTATTAGATGTTAACCCGGTCCAGGATCATTTGTTCGAGCTCAAGATGATCGCGATGAAAAATATCTCCCCAAAGCACGCGTTGCAGTTCCTGGGATATAGAAAATCAAAAAACCGGGACCTGTTTTTTCATGTTTTTAAAAATTTACTAAGCCCCGCGGCGAAAGCATTTTGGGAGGCCAATTACCATCTTGTCCGAAAAGGTGTCGTGCATACAGGGAAATTTGAAAAATACCTGGGCTACTTTCGTGATATCGTGCTGCCCCTGGTCCATTCCAAAAAAATGGTGGAAAAGCTCCTGGAACCAAAACCCCCCGGTAATCAAACCAAGTTTTATAAAGAAAAGTGGGATACCTGGCGATGGAAAATCATGTACCATTTGTTTTTTAATGAATTTACCATGAAACGCAAGGGCAGGGGCAAGGGCATGTTCGATCAGAATACCAGAAAAGGGGTGGCCGGCCATTACCTTGATAAAACACGGGCTGCATTTACCAAACCTAATTTGTATGAAAATTATTACATGCAATACATCTTGCGATCTAAATATCCTGATGAAATCCCCGATTACCTTAGCCCTGACTGTTTAAAGGGGATAAAAAATGCTACCAGCACGGTAAATATCCATTCCGATACCCTCGTAAACTTCTTGAAGACAAAACCAGATGGTTTCTACACGGTATTTAACCTGAGCGATGTTTTTGAACCCATGACGGAAAAGGAAAGCGATGGTACTTTTCATGAAATCCTACGGGTGTCGCGGGATAGTGCCCGGGTATTGTTTTGGAACAACCTGGTGAAAAGGGACGTGCCAAAAAGCCTGGAAAAACATTTCGAGGCACAAGTGACACTGGAAGATAAGTTAAAGGAACAAGACCGGGTATTTTTTTACGATTCCTTTAAAATTTATAAGATTCGAAAATGAGCTTGATCAAGCGGTTTTATCTTTACCAGGAAGAGCGATTTCCGTTAAAAATACTGGCGTTCACTACATCTGCCGTGGTGTTGAGCTCGGCAGCAATCTTGTCGTACGAGGCCAGCCTTACGCGAATGCTTTCCGCCCTGCTAGCCTGTCTTTGCTACTTGTTTCACGTTCGCGTGATAGACGAGTCGCGCGATTATCAGCACGATGCCACATATCACGCTGAACGCCCGGTGCAACGTGGATTAATTAGCTTGAACGAGCTTTTCGTGTTAGATGCCGTGGGACTGGTGCTGTTCGCGATGGTTTGTTTTTTGTATGGTATACCAGCAGTGGTTTACGGGATTGCCTTACTCTTGTTTAGTTATGCCGCATGGAAAGAATTTTTCATGAAAAAGTGGCTAAAAAAACGGTTTTTCTTGTATAATGCCATCAACATGTTCCAGATGATTTTATTGCAGCTTTTAATATATGGCGTCCTTACCCTTGAATTCTTGATCACGGGGGTAATGTGGATCCACTTGTTATTTGTTATATGGAATACCTTGCTTATGGAAGTGGTGCGTAAAATAAAACCTGCCCGGCTTGAAACCAAGGGGCATGATACCTATTCTTCCCACCTGGGCTTTAAAAATGCCCTGGGCATTTTTTGGGCCCTGGCCTTGTTCAATTTTCTTACTTTTCATTGGATGTATTATGCTATAGAAAGCACCCTGGGCTTGTACAATGTTTTAGCGCTCTTGTTATTTTTGTTGTTGAGTATTGCCGTGGTGTTCCACGGTGGCCAAAAAAGCAAAAAAACCGAGGGACTGTTGCTTTTGACCACAGTCTTGAATTACGTGGGGTTGAACCTTTTTATTTATCTATTTAACGCTTGATGCAGACGAACGAACCAGGGAATAAAGCCATTTATCTTGAAAAACTCAAGAAATGGGGCCTTAGGGTGCCCCCTTTCCTGGTGGTTCCTACCGGGTTATCAAAAGAAACCCTAAACCAAGAAACCCGGCCTTTCACGAAAAAAAAACCGTTTTTCGCGGTGCGTTCCTCCACTTATGCCGAGGATAGTAAAAAAGAGGCCAATGCTGGCTATTATTATTCCGCCTTGGGCGTGTGCCAGGAAGAATTGTTTGGTGCATATCAAAAAGTAGTGGCATCATACCGCGGCGACAAGGGTAGTGTTATCATCCAGCAATTCGTGCCCACCGGGGCGGCCGGGGTTTTGTTTACCAGCAACGGCCAGGGGGATATCCTGGTAAACAGCAACCATGGCTTGTGCAAGACCGTGGTAGAAGGGCAAGCTTGCGACGAATGGCGGCTGGACAGCAAGGGGAAGGTGAAACAACAAGTTATTCCCAAGACCAAGAAAACTTTGCAATTTACCGGCAATGGTTTCGCTGAAGGAAGTTCGTCTTATAAGTCATTAACAAATAAACAATTAAAACAATTGGTCCGCTTGGCAAAAAAGATAGAAAAGTTGACCGGTATGCCACAAGATGTTGAATGGGGTTTTTACAAGGGCCGGCTGTATGTTTTTCAAACCCGCCCCATTACCCGTGCTTTGCCACGTTCCTCAAAACTGGTGCATTACGATAGTGCCAACATTGCCGAGAGCTACTCGGGCATCGTGTTGCCGCTTACTTTGTCGTTTGCCGCCCGCATTTACCAGATCGTGTACCGCAACCTGGTGCATTATTCCGGTGTACGCTGGAAAAAAATTAATCGTCACGCCCCGGTTTTTGACAATATGCTGGCTTGGTTCCATGGCCGCTTGTATTATAACATGAACAACTGGTACGTGATGACGTCCTTCTTGCCCGGGTACCGCCGCAACAAGAAAAACCTGGAACAGATGATCTCCGGGAATATACGGGAGGAAGTAGAAGAAACCGTGTTGCCTTCCCTGGCCTTGAAAATGGCTTACCCTTTTATCGTGTTGGCCAAAATACTGGCCATGCCGGTTACCCGTGCACGTTTCAAGCGGCGGGTGAAAAAATACATCGAGAACTTCCGGCAAAAAGATCTTTCCAGGTTTGATTTAGCAGCTTGTAGGGATGTATACGCCGATATGGAAAGGGTATTGATCCAGAAATGGCATGTCCCGGTCGAGAACGATTTTATGGTTATGACCTTTTTCGGGTTGTTGCAAAAACGTTTTGATGAAGAAAGGCTGAACCCCTTGCTGCGCTTCGGGAGCAAGAGCACCTGGCAAATCAACGAGCTGGTCAGCATCAAGCATGTTATCTCGCGTACCCCCTCCTTAGCAATCGCTTATAAAGAAGGCAAAGTGGGCGAGTTGCTTCAAAATTCGCTATTAAAACGTTTGATGAAAGATTATTTCCTGGAATATGGTGGCCGCTTCGCCAACGAGCTAAAACTCGAATCAGTGGACCTGGAAGAAGACCCGGCCCGTTTCATGGAATTGCTGCGGTTATTCGAGGATTACCCTGTCATTGAACAAGAGGGGAATGACGAGTTGAGCGGTTTGGGCTGGTTGGATCGTTACCTGCTGAGACAATTCAAGAAATATGCCTCCATACGGGAAGAAATGCGTTTGTTGCGTTCAAATTGTTTTTCGCTGGTGCGGAAATTGTTTAACCGCCTGGGGCAAATATATGCCCAAGCAGGGCTAATCGAGAAACCCGGGGATATTTTTTACCTGTCCATGGAAGAGGCCTTTCACGCTGGACAGGATGCCAAGCCCTTGATCCGGCAACGGAAAAAACAATACCAAGAATATAAAAATCAAGAGCCCTTGCCTTACTTTTCTTCTTCTGATGGCCAGGCCCCCTTGCAAGATAAGGGAAGCCATTCGCCCGTGGGCCAGTGGAAGGGAAGGGGGTGCGCCCCAGGGAAGGTAAAAGGCAAGGTAAAAGTGATGAAAGAATATAGCATGCCCAACCCGATCGATTTTGATATACTGGTGACCGATCACACCGACCCCGGCTGGACACCCCTTATCGGCCTGGTGAAAGGCTTGATCGTGGAACACGGCGGTATTTTGTCCCACGCGGCCATCGTGGCCCGTGAACTGGGCATCCCCACGGTGGTAGGGGTCACGAATGCCATGGAAACCTTTCACACGGGGCAGGTAGTTCAATTTGACGGGAATACCGGTATTATTAGTTTACAGCATGAAACATGAGATGGAGCATTTTAAACAAGTAAAGCAGGCCGGGGGATACTTGCAACTTCTTGACCAGCAATACGCCCAACATCCTTATCATGGCCTTTACCGGGAAAATATTAAAAAAGGCCTGGAATTTTGCCTCGCGCGGGACCGGCAAGATGTTTACCTGGTAAAAATTACCGATAGGCAGGCATTAATTGCCCATGCTGCCTTGATGCTTGATAGTTCCTTGCCTGAAGGGGAAGCATTTTTCGGGTTTTTTGAATGTAGTGAAAACCCGGCTATTTTTCCTGAATTATGGAAACAACTTGTGCAATTGGCACGGAAAAATGGGATAAACAAGCTAAAAGGGCCGGTAAACGGTTCTATCTGGCACGGGTACCGGGTGCCCAAGAAGGACCCGGAAGGTTTCCCGGTTTTTCCTTCTGAGCCGGTGGCGAGCGTTAGGTATCACCGCTTTTTCAAGGCCCTCGGCCCTTCGCGGGAAATATCTTACTATTCAGGGGCCAGGCAAGGGTTTGATACCTTTGTCCGCTTAACGGCCCCCTCGGCAAAAGAAGCAATGGAAGAAGGATATAGGATCCAAAAATTGTCACGATTGGGCAAAGGGCACCTGGAGGCTATCTGGGAATTGTCACGCCAAGCATTTCAAGGTAGTTGGGGTTACGTGGAGCTTTCAAAAGATGAATTTTTTTCACTTTATGGCCCGGACAAACTAGCGTATTTTGGCCGTTCTACCTATCTGCTTGAAAAAGGGAAAGACCTGGTGGGGTTTTGCGCGGCCATCCCGTGGAAAAATTGCCTGATCATGAAAACCATGGCCGTTCACCCTGCACACCAGGGAAAGGGCGCCGGCAACGCGCTGGCGCATTTTATACATCGTGAGGCCATGAAAGAAGGGGTACAGCAAATGATTTATGCCCTGGTACGGGAAGGGAACAAGATCAAGCATTTTCCCC
>CAZKIR010000310.1:0-5219 GCA_964552835.1 uncultured Bacteroidales bacterium | reverse complement strand
TTCTTCGTTTTCAATTTCCTGAAGGGTCTTTTCAATCTCGTGGATTGCTTCACCGTAATTAAATTTCGGGTTGCTTGTATTTTTTTGTGCCATAATAATACCGGAAATTTTAAACTCTTATGCCTAACACGATGATATCGTCTACCTGGGGTATATCACCGCGCCAATCAAGGATATTTTTTTCCAGGATATCCTTTTGTTCGGCCATGCTTTTTTCCTGGATAGAGAGCAACAAACGCTTGAAGGGTTTCGACATGAATTTCCGTCCGTTTTCGCCGCCAAACTGGTCAACGTAACCATCCGAGAAAGTATAAATGGTATCGTCTTTTTGCAGGTCTAGTTCATGTTTGGTGAATGATTCTTTTTCCTTGATATAGATACCGATAGGCATCTTGTCGGCTTTTCTCTCGATTAATTCCCCTTCCCGGATGATGTACAGGGAGTTATATGCCCCGGCATATTGCAGGTTCATGTTTTCCAGGTCAATGATAGTAAGTGCCACGTCCATGCCGTCCTTGGCTTCGCCTTCCTTGCCCCTTTGGCCCAGGGTAGTTTTCACGTATTCCCTGAGTTGGTTAAGTATCTCGTGGGCTTGCAGGTCTTCCATCTTGTTCACGATCTCGTTCAGGAAAGACACGCCCAGCATGCTCATGAAAGCGCCTGGTACACCATGCCCGGTGCAGTCGGCGGCCACGGTAATGACCCTTTTGTTTTTCTTGGTAAGCCAGTAAAAATCCCCGCTCACGATATCCCTGGGCTTAAACAGGATAAAATGCTCGGGCAATATTTCTTCCGAGAATTCATCCGAGGGCAGCACGGCCCTTTGTATACGCTGGGCATAATGTATGCTGTCGGTAATTTCTTGTTTTTGTTTAAATACCAGATCCCGTTGGGCCTCTATCTCGTCCTTCTGGGTCTCGATTTCCTCTTTTTGTTGCTGGATTTGATTATTTCGCTCGGCCAGCAAGTTGTTCTTTTTCTTGATAACCCTTAATTGCCAAAACGCGAACACGGTAAAGCTTAATACCAGCAACAGGCCAATGATAAAAGAAATATTTAGTGTACGTTGCCGCTGTATTTTTACTTCTTGTAACTTGTTGTCCTTGTTCAGTAATTCTATTTGTTGTTGTTTCTTGTCTGCCTCGTATTTTTCTTTCATTTCCGTGATCGTGCGCTGGGTCTGCTCGTTGTAAATCAAATCCTTAACCTCTGTGTATTGCTTGTAATTCGTGTATGCCTGTTTGTAATTTTTTACTTCTTCGTACAAATCCGCCATTCCCTTGTAGTTATTTTGTACAAGCTCCTTATGGCCTAGTTCTTTTGACATCTTCAGGCTCCGATCATAAAAATCCAGCGCTTTGTTGATTGCCCCCGTGTTACGGTATACCTCGGCCAGGTTATATAAAATATTGGCCACTTGTTTCTTGTTCTGAAGTTCTTCAGCTATCACCAACACCCTTTCAAATTCTTTTCTCGCTTCCCCGTATTTCTCCAGCAACTTTAACACCACGGCGATGTTCACGTTACTCATAACAAGGCGGCTGGTATCTTTTAATTCTTCATATATTTTTCTCGATCGCGAATAATATTCCAGTGCCCTGTCGTATTCGCTCCGGATACTGCCTAAGTAATCCTTGTGCGATAGTTTTTTTGATTCGATCGTGTTTTTTATACTGTCAATCTTGTTTTCGGCTATTTTCTGGTACAGGATGCCAATGTTGTTGTAGCTATCGGCCATGCCCAACTGGTCGCCTTCCTTTTCATAAATTTCCAGTGCGCGGGTAAAGTAATTTAACGATTCATCATATAATTTTTGTTTTTGATAGATGTTCGCGATGCGCAAGAGGTTAACGGCTATTCGCGTGGGCTCGTTTAATTCTTCGGCCAATTTAAGGGCCTCGATCGAGTATTGTATGGCTTCAGATAGCTGTCCCTTGTGATCGTAACAAATGCTCAACGCGTTCAGGCTGCTGGCAATGGAGGCGGTATCTTTTTCATTTTTGGCCAGCTCGTATTGCTGGTTAAAATAATTGATGGCCTTGGTATAATTGCCGAGGAAAAAGTTAGTGATGCCCAAGTTGTTAAGGCTCTTTTTTACCCCGAAGATATAGCCGATTTCCTTGGAAATATCCAGTGATTGCTCCAGGTATTCCAGGGCTTTTTCCCGGTTTCCCTCTTCATCTTCCACGCTTCCCAGCGAGGCAAGTACCTTGGCGGTCAGCTTATCAATTTTTTCTTCTTTGGAAAGGTTTAAAGCTTCAATAAGATATTTTTTTGCTTCTGAATAATTTCGCGAAAATTCATTTGAAACCCCCAGGTAATAATTCGCGTAAGCGGATTGTCCGTTTTTATTATAATCATAAGCGAATTGTAATGCCTTGCTAGCGTATTCTCTGGCGGTTTCGGGTTCGATATCCAGGTATTCTTCTGCCAGTTTATTAAACACCGTGGCCTTGTTACGGTCTGGTGTTTCTTCCAATAAATTGATCAAACTATCGATCCTTGCCGCTGTATCTATGGCATAAAGCGCATTATTGCTTAGCAATAGATAAAAGCTTATGATAATTAAAATAGTTTTTTTCATTTCTCCCAGTTGCTGCCCAAAATTATAAATAGTTCCAATAATATTTAACAAGTGTTGGCATTTTATTTAAACGAAAAAAACAAAAATGTGTTTTACTTGATATATTTGGAAATTGATTTTTTATATCTTTTAGGATTAAGTTTTCAAATATGCTTATAAAAAACGTATTTCACAAATATTTTTTACATGAAGAAAACAGATTTTAATGTAGTATTCATGGGCACACCGGATTTCGCGGTGGCCAGTCTTGATAAATTGGTTACCAATGGGTACAATATAGTAGCCGTGGTTACGGCAGCTGATAAACCGGCCGGCAGGGGCAGGAAATTGCAGGTATCCCCCGTGAAACAAAAAGCCATTGAACATGGCATTCCTGTATTGCAGCCCGTGAATTTAAAGGATGAAGCATTTTTAGCAGAATTGCAGGCATATCAACCGGATTTGTTCATGGTTGTTGCTTTTCGGATGTTGCCCGAGGTGGTATGGAAAATGCCAAGCCATGGCACCGTGAACCTGCATGCTTCCCTTTTGCCCCAGTACCGGGGGGCGGCACCCATTAATTGGGTCCTTATTAACGGGGAGCAAGAAACGGGGGTAAGTACTTTTTTTATCGAGAAAAATATCGATACCGGCCATCTTATTGACCGGAGAAAGGTAGAAATTGGCCCGGCAGAAACAGCGGGCGAATTGCATGACAAATTGATGCATGCCGGGGCAAATCTCGTGTTTGACACGGTGGGGCAAATCCTTCAAGGAAGGGTTAAAACCATTCCCCAATCAGAGTTTACAAGGGAAGGGGAGGAGTTGAAGCCAGCCCCGAAAATTTTCAAAGAGGATTGTAAAATCAACTGGGAATGGCCCGCGGAAAAGGTTTATAATTTTATCCGGGGGGTAAGCCCTTACCCGGCTGCCTGGACAGAATTACACGGGCAAGGCAGGACCGTGCCATGTAAAATATATAAAGCCACGAAAAATCAAGGCCTTAACTTGCCTTCGCCAGGAAGCATTGAAACTGACGGCGAAAATTTTCTTCGCGTGTCCTGCCTGGATGGTTTTATTGAAATCGAGCATATCCAACAATCCGGAAAAAAACGCATGGGCACGCGGGAGTTTCTCAGGGGGTTCAAGGATATTGGTGCCTACACGGCCGGATAATGCCCGTGGCCACGGAACCGGGTAGGGTTTGCTCATGCTGCCTGTAAAAAAAGGAGCCAAGAATTATTGAATAATTCTTGGCTGTTTTTTGCTAAAGCTTTTGGAAAAAGCCATCGCATAGCCCTTGCAAATATTATTCCTCGAATATAATTTCAAATTCTGAACCGTTTTTTTCTTCATTATCAGGTTCCTGCTTTTTTTCTTCCTTTTTATTGCCCCCGAACAATGATTCAAAAAAACCAGGGTCGTCCGGTCCTCTCTTTTTCTTTTTACGGAGGTGTATTTCTTGGCCTATTTCGATGGGCTCGCCGGGTTCCATGCGGTTTTTCTTGTACAGCTTGTCAAGTTTCACGGCATATTTTCGCGAGATGGTGTACATGGTTTCGCCGGCTTTTACCAGGTGGGTGCCGTAATCACGGGCCGCCCGGTTCCGCTTGGGCTGAATGTAAATCCGTTGGCCGGGGGTAATGTCCGCGTCACGGGGCAAATCATTGTACTTGTATATTTCCCAGGGCATCATGTCAAATTTCTTGGCCAGTTCAAGGTACGATTCTCCTTCCTGGGCTATCACGTATTGTACCCGGTTATTTTCGCTAATCCTTGATTTCACGATTGATTCATCGTGCATTTCCTCGAACACCCTTGTCTTGGAATCGTACTTGTACAACTGGTTTTCCTCGATAATCTTGATCAAGAGGTGGTCGTATTTTCTATGTGTCGCGTAGCCGGCTTTTTTTAGTCCCCTTGCCCAGCCCTTGTAGTCATCGGGCTTTAGCTCAAAAAGGAACCTGTACCTGGGCGATCGCAAGATGAAATCTGAATGGTCGCGAAAAGATTCTTCCGCGTTGCGGTAGCTCCTGAAGCATTCTTTCCGCCGATCGTCGTCATGGTAAATCTTGCGCCCTTTCCAATAAGCGTGGCATTTAATGCCAAAATGGTTGTTGGCTTTCCGGGCCAGGGTACTGTTGCCATGGTTGGTTTCCAGTATGCCTTGCCCAAGGGTAATGCTGGCGGGTATTCCCGAGCGTTTCATTTCCTTGATGGCAATGTCGCGGTATATCTTGATGTACTCTTCGCGGCTGATTTTTTCACGTTGGGCTTGAATACAGGCAATAAACCCGGAAAACAAGACGAGCAAAAATATTTTCTTCATGTAGCCTTAATTCATTAGAAAAGGTGCTTTTCTGCAAAAATAAGATTTATCTGTAGAATTTTAAATAGGCCCCCGCTGGGATTTTCCCGCTGGCGCGGACGTCTCGTCCGTGCCTTGCCCACCTCCAATTTTTCATTATTGGTTCATGTTTCCAAAACTTGCACATCTAACAAACCCTCCAAACCCGAGTAGCCCCTCGCGGGACTATACAACTAATCGCACGGGTTTTCAACAATCATTTCCTGGACCGGATTATTATGGGTGTAATCCAGCTTTTTCTCTTATTTTATATTTTTCGGACATAACTTTATTGCCTGGCACTTAACG
>CAZKIR010000309.1:0-5223 GCA_964552835.1 uncultured Bacteroidales bacterium | reverse complement strand
GCTGAGGTGAAGGGCTTGGATTACAGGGTGCCCAATATCTTGAAATGGACTATCACGAACAAGTCTTGTGTTTCAACCGATACGATCACGATGAATAATTTTAATCCAGGAATTATTTACGCCGGGCAAGACAAGGGTATTTGCAATAATTCGATTAGCTTGTCGGCCAATCCCAACTACAAGGGTACCGGTACCTGGGAGCCACTTATTGGCGGGGGTACTATAAGCAGTCCCAATAAGCCAAATACCAGTATAAGTGAACTGGGCCTGGGCAAAAATACATTCAAGTGGACAATCCGGCGGAACGGGTGTTCTTTTTCTGATGAAGTCACCATTACCAATAACATGCCAGTAGAAGCCTACGCCGGGGAAGATGACAATACCTGTACAAATGATTACCAGTTACATGGTGAAGAACCCCCGTTTGGTTATGGACGTTGGACGGTTGTAGCTGGTTCGGGCGAGTTCACGGATAACACTTCTTATAAAACCACGGTAAACAACATGTCTCAAGGTACGAACACGTTTAAATGGACACTTTATAACGGGCAGTGTTCAACCAGTGATGAGGTGTCTATTACCGTGAACAAACCTGACGTGCCCAGGGCTGGTCCGGACATGAACATTTGTTCTGATAGCGCCACCATGCAAGGCAATATTCCAGGGCCGGGCCAGGCAGGTTATTGGGAAATTGTCGAGGGCAGCGCGAATTTCGCGGATAAGAAAGTGGCCAAGACAAAAGTCTCCGGCTTGAATTATGGCCGTAACATACTGCGTTGGACCATCGAGTACCAAAGCTGTAAGCTTTATGATGAGGTGGCCATCTATAATAATTCACCTACTAAAGCCTTTGCCGGGGACGATATCCACGTGTGTGGGGATCAGACTAACCTGAATGCGCTGAACCCTACTATTGGTAAGGGTGAATGGAGCTTGGTAAGCGGCACGGCAGAGTTTGATGACAAAACTTCATCAAGTACCCTGGTATCAGGGTTAAACTTTGGCCCAAATACCTTACGGTGGAAAACAAGCAATAATGGCTGTTCTTCAATTAATGACGTGATCGTGTACAATGATTTGGCCACGGCCTATGCAGGAACGGACCAAACTACTTACGAACCCGGTTTATACCTGGTAGGTAATACTCCCAAGTATGGTGAGGGCAAATGGATTATCCTGGGTGGCGCGGGCACTTTCGAGAAAGCCGACAGTGCCCAGACGAAAGTACGTGATTTGGCACCAGGCGTGAACACTTTCCGTTGGACCATCACCAATAATGGTTGTATGGCTTCTGACGAGGTAAGTATCACGTATTATGAAATGCCCAAGCTGGAATTTACCGTGGACAAAAACAAGGGCTGTCCACCGCTGACGGTACAGTTCCTGAACCAGTCGTTGAACACGAACTCGATATTCACCTGGAATTTTGGTGACAATAACCTGTCGTCGCACGAGAACCCCAGGCATACTTTTTATAATCCTGGAGAATACAGGGTTAAGTTGTTAACGACCGGCCCGGATGGTTCTGACGTTATTGCTGACACGCTGATAACTGTGCATGAAGTGCCAGAAGCCGATTTCAACGTGGCACCGGAAAAAATATTTATCCCGGAAGAACGCTTGCAATGTTATAACTTGTCTTCCAATGCTTCAACATACTTATGGGAGTTTGGTGACGATTCTTCTTCTACTGAAGAAAGCCCGGTGCACCTTTATATTAAAGAGGGGGTTTTTGATATCACGTTACATGCCTGGTCAGAAAACATGTGCTATGATTCTATCGTGGTAAAAAATGCCGTGGAGGTTGAAGAAAGCGGTAGGATTGACTTTCCCAATGCCTTTACCCCAAGCCTTGGTGGTCCCCAAGATGGAAGGTACCCCGACAACGATTATGACAATGATGTATTCCACCCGTTAGTTGACGGCGTGGAGGAATACCACCTGGAAATATTTAATCGGTGGGGCATATTAATCTTTGAAAGCCATGACGTGGAAGTAGGATGGAATGGTTACTTTAGAGGTGAACTAGCACCTGAAGACGTCTATATCTATAGGGTATACGGACGGTTTAACAACGGTAGGTCTTTTGAAAAGGCTGGTGATTTGATGTTAATCAGAAAATAGAATTCGTCATGAAAAAATATATTGTATTGCTTGGACTTATGTTCTGGTTAGGACAGGAAGGGTTTTCCCAAGACCCGCAATTCTCGCAATTTTACGCGGCACCCTTATACCTTGGGCCGTCCTTCACCGGATCCACCCATGGTACACGTATTGCCTTAAATTATAGGGATCAATGGCCAAGTATGCCTGGAACTTTCGTGACTTACTTGTTTTCAGTCGATCATTATTTTCATGAATACAATAGCGGGCTTGGTTTGATGGTGATGCGCGATGACGCCGGCGGGGGTAAGTTAAACAGGGTGAATGTCAATGCCCAGTATTCTTACGATATTACACTTACCAATACGTTATCCTTGCGCCCTGGTATTCAATTCATGTATTTTACAAGGAATATTGACTACAGTTCCTTGCTCTTTTCGGATCAGATGAGCTTGACCGGGAATAATTCTACCACTGTTGAAATACCCTCTGGCGAGCGTGTACAGCATTTTGATTTTGGTACGTCCATGCTTTTGTACCATGATGATTTCTGGGTTGGCTTTAGCAGTGATTATTTGATAAAGGTGAGCCCTGCATTGGCAGACAACCAGAATTACTTGCCCATTAAATATTCAGTGTACGCTGGCTATACTATTCCCCTTGAAAGGGCATATTATAAACGTGACCAGCGGAATTTGTACGTGGCTACTCATTTCAAGGCACAAGGGCTTTATCGCCAATTGGACATAGGTGCTTACTTGTACAAGGACCCGCTCATGTTCGGGCTTTGGTACCGTGGTATCCCATTGTTCAAGGAAATACGGTCACATGACGCGTTAAGCACCATGTTGGGTTACAAGATTAACGGGATTAGCATCGGGTATAGTTACGACTTTACCATTTCCAGGTTAATCACGACCACCGGGGGGGCACATGAGGTTTCAATCGTGTATGAATTCGGGGAAGAACCCAAGAAACGGATGCCCAAGAAAAGAAGGACTATCCCGTGCCCTATTTTCTAACGCTAGTGTTTAAAAAGTATCAATTCAATGAGAAAAGAATATTTTTTTGGTGATTTTATGTTATAAAAAAGCTAATTTATTATAACATTTTTTCATTTTTACTGTTAAATATATTGAACCAAGAGTTTTTTGGTTTTTGGTTTTTTTAGGTTTTATTTAATTTATGATGAGGCGGGCCGAAAGGCCCGCTTTTTTTAGAAATATAAATCCCTTTCCCCTTTTTTTATCCGTTCGATGCGATTTCGGATTTGTGGCACGCGGCCAGCATTTTCCTTTTTTAATTTTTGAAGGCCCTTCTCGATGACTTTCCATCCTTTTTCGGCTGTTTCAGGCTTGGCGTAATCTACCAAGTATTCTGACAAGGTAAGAATGGCATTGGGCGTGCAAAAACGTTTGATAAAGCCCGGTACGGAGAATTCCATGAAGTGTTCTCCCGTACGCCCTAAACGGTAACATGCCGTGCAAAAAGAAGGCAGGTATTCGTCTTCCAGCAGTTCTGATATCACCTCGTCGAGTGAACGTGAATCGTTGATACGGAATTGTTCTCTTTTCAGGTTTTGTTCGCTATTTAAGGCTTCGGCGTAACTGCCCAGTTCAATTTTAGTGCCCCCGTCAATTTGGGAAACCCCGAAACGCATGACTTCCCTTCTTACAGCCGGGTTTTCGCGGGCTGTTAGGATAAGCCCGGTATAAGGTACTGCCAAACGTAAGATGGCTACCAAACGGGTGAATTCTTCGTCAGATACAACATACTTTTTGTCCATGCCGGCCATTGATGTGTCTTGTAAGCGGGGAAACGAGATGGTATGCGGCCCCACGTTATAGCAAGCTTCAAGATGGTTCGTGTGCCGTACCAGGCCCAGTACCTCAAAACGCCAATCGTACAATCCAAACAAAGCCCCTATGCCCACGTCATCAATCCCTGCTTCCATGGCCAGGTCAAGGGATATTTGCCGGTGCTCGTAATCAGCTTTTTTCCCCGAGGGGTGATAAAACTTGTAGGTCTCCGGGTGGTAGCTTTCCTGAAAAATTTGATAGGTACCGATCCCGGCTTCTTTTACCTTTTTAAATCCCTCTATGTCAAGCGGGGCAGCATTGATGTTTACCCGTCTTATTTCCCCGTTTCCTTTTTTTACGGCGTACACGGTTTTTACGGTGTGGGCAATGTAATCGGCTGAATAATCAGGATGTTCTCCATATACCAGTATAAGCCTTTTTTGCCCATCTTCCTCCAACGCTTCCACTTCCCTGGTTAGCTCGTTGTCGGCCAGGGTTTTTCTTACGGCATCCTTGTTTGACGACCGGAAGCCGCAATACCGGCAATTGTTTTGGCACTTGTTCCCGACATATAAAGGGGCGAACAGCACGATCCGGTTGCCATATACTTTTTCTTTTAATTGATGTGCCCCTTCTTTTATCTCCTCGGTTAGGCCAGGGCCGTCGGCATTAATCAACACCGCGGTTTCTGCCAAACTTAAGCGTTCTTTGTCGATGGATTTGGCGATGATCCCCCTAACCTGTTCCGGCGTGGGTTTCGTGGTGTTTATCAAGTTCCATATTTCCCCGCTGTGGATAAAAGGTTTCATCCTGATGTCAGAAATGCTTAATTTCTCTGGTTTAAATTTCATGATATCCCTTCCTTTTTGCCGTGGTTAAATTTCAGTGTCTTTCAATAACACGGATTTTACCTGGATATCTCTTAACCTTCCAATTTTTCCGGTTAAGGAACCTATTTGGTCGGTACTTCCATGGATGACCAAGCTTATAATGCTGATTTGTTTATCGGGAACCGGGATACCTTGCCTGGCAATAATGATAGGGGCATGCGCGGAAAGAATTTCATTTAATACCTGAACTTGGGCTTTGTCCTTTACCAGGACAATAATGCCCCCTGTACGCTTTTCCATCAGTGTTTCCTTTGGATTAGTAAAAATGTAAGGCCTCCTCGGATACGATTAATCAAACCCTCAGATTCGTGTTAATTGATTCACAAAAGTAATAAAAAAATAGAAACGCGAGCCTGGAATGTGGAAACGATTACTTAGAAATGCTAATTACTAACTAAAACCTCTCTTAGCTATCGTAAAATCTCTGGTGG
>CAZKIR010000308.1:0-5231 GCA_964552835.1 uncultured Bacteroidales bacterium | reverse complement strand
CTTCCCCGATAGTCTCGTATACGCCTTACAGGTATGTCCTTAACACCTGTAATTCTTGTTTCCCGAATAAAGTCCGGGACTGGCTGTCAGTACCGGCTTTTATAGTCCTGCTTCGCTGCCCGTCCGGCAGGCGGGCTTCCCTGCTGACCTCACGGTTAAATAAATTACAATGACTGATTTTGCAGAAAAATATATAAACCCATTCACCGATTACGGATTTAAAAAACTATTCGGGGAAGAGCCAAACAAGGATTTATTATTGGGTTTCCTGAACGAATTGCTAAAAGAAGAACAAGGACAAATAACTGACCTGACTTATTTAAAAACAGAACAATTAGGAGCATCTGATATTGACAGAAAAGCAATATTTGATTTTGTATTCGATACAGACAAAAACGAGCCTGATAAATTCCGATATGCGCATAGCCTATCGGAGAGCCTCTTACCTGTCCCGATTATTCCATCAAGATACGGTTCTTAGGGGCGTAAGCTGCCCGGTGCCAGCAATACACGATGATTTGCATTTGATTCGAATTCGGTGTATATTTCATCAAAAATAAAATTATGGCAAGGCAAAGCATTTCGTTTTCATCAAGCCCCCGGTTCCAGTAATTCAAAACCAGTTGTTTTGTCTTTCAGCCGCTTTGCTTGGCAATCGGTCAATTCTACCAAGACAATTTCCAGAACATGCCAGGTCTTAACCCCTTGGCGTATGCAACCTGTTACCGATTTTCTGCCCCGGCCGCAAGCAATATGCACGTGTAAAATGGGATTGCCTTCCTTATCGGGAAAAAGAGTGCCCGTTCCCGTGGCCTCGTGGGTTTCGTATAATTGCAATTGCATGGGCTTTATAGGCGGGCGACGGCCTTGTTCCGGCCCCACCACGAGCTTACTGTCCTTGTCTACCCCGCCCACGAGTGTAAGGTACCCGGCGATAATACCCTGTTGACGAGCAAATTTCTCTATTTCCTCGTGTACAATATCGCCATGCTCAAGACGAATAACAAATGTTCTCCCGGTTTTCGCTTCGGTATATTTCATGATCCCTTGTTTTGGTTACAAGCTTGATTTTTTGCTTATAAAAAAATTAACATACAAGCTGGCTTTCAAAGATACAATTTATTCGACTTCATTGAAAACCATAACGACATGCTACAACACCTTAAAGTTACCAACCTGTATTCCTCTATTGTTCTTCCTTTAAGTGCAGGTAGGGCCATTTAAAAATTTAACGCTAAATTATGGGTACAATAGAATTTATTTACTATTTTGTACCGGGAATTTATCCTTTTTCACCCAAGCTGGCATAGCCAGGATCAAAGGCCCTAAAATAATACATGAATTTTAATTATAAAAAAATGGCACATCATGGAAAAAATTGACGAAACAAAAAACCGCCCAAGAAACAACAGCCGGTTAATATTGGGCATTTTACTCCTTCTTTTTGGTTTTTTAATCCTGGGCAGGCATTTACATGTTTTTCCTTTTCATACATTTCATTTCTTGTTTAGCTGGAAAATGATACTGGTTGGGCTGGGCTTATTTTTTGTCTTAACGGATCACAGCAAAACACTTGGCACCATCTTACTAATCGTGGGCGGCATTTTTTTGCTAGACGATATCTATGGCTTTTCATTTCCGGTAGGCCGCTTGATATTTCCGGCCATCTTAATCGCCGTGGGCATTCTGGTAATCGTACGGAGTACCGGGAAAGGCCTGCCCCAGTTTCAAAAAGCAAGCGCCGGGGACGATTACATTGATGACGTGGCAGTTTTTGGTGGTGGAAAAATAAAATTATTAAGCAAAGAATTCAAGGGGGGCAAAATTACCTCAATTTTTGGTGGCTCTGACATTGACCTGGGTCAATGCGAGCTCGCCGGGGGCACTCAAGTGATTGATGTATTTGCCCTTTTTGGTGGTTCAAAATTTTACATTCCTGCCCATTGGAAGGTTAGGACTGAAGTTATTGCCCTGTTTGGAGGGTTTAGCGACAAAAGACGAAACCTGAAAGAACCCGGGAGTGACAACACCCTGCTTATCAAAGGGATTGTAATTTTCGGGGGCGGGGATATTAAAGACGCTTGATTAAGCCGTTGTTTCTTTCGATTCTTTTAAACAAGCCGCCGCGTAGGTTTTCTGTATCATGTCCAAGCGCCCGGTATCGATCTTGGAATCGTACACCCTTACCAGGTCAATAATCCCCTTGTGACGGTACATCATGGCCAGCGCCGCATCAAAATTACTGTTGTCCAGGTTGTTTTTAACATCCCGCGTCAAAACCTCGAATTTTTCCCAACTTGGCACAGAAGGTAATTCCACGTAACCCATTTGTTTATCATCCATATCCATGTAACAGCCTTCTTTTATTTCTTTCACGCGAAAAGTCTTGAAAATCCGTATCATCATTTGCTTCTCGATATCTTTTGATTTCCGAAAATAAATACCTTCTTCCGCGAAAGCCTCTTGAATATCAGGGATCATGTAATAACAGTCGAGGCCGATAATACGAACAGCATGATACGTGGAGTTGGTCATATGAATCTCGGCAAAAGCCGGCAAACAATTTTTTTCCATTTTCTCGCGCACTATTTGGCTAACCCGGGTTACTTGCTCTAAATCATAACCATTTTTTAGCACGAGGAAAATGGATTTCGGGGTAAGGCTCCTTGGCATGGATTTCTCATAATACCCTGGAAATGGCTCCTGGCTTTCAAGCACGAAAGAATTAGAAATGATATTATGTTTTATCGAGCTTAATTTCTCGAGTTTGGTGATAGAACCGAAAGCCTCAATCGTAATATTTTCCATAACAGAACGAGGTTTAAGGGTTTAAAATCATTTGGCAAGTTATGAAAAAGGATAATACAAATCAAGTTTATCAAAAAATAATCCCGAAATATAAGATAAAAAGTGGGATTTCTTATGTTTTGATATGGTTACAAACAAAAAGGCTGCCCAATGGACAGCCTTTTCATGAAATAAAATCTTGCAATTACCATCCCAATATCTTGTGAAAATCAAAAGCTTCTGGGTTTGAAACGTATTTCTTGGCCGCTTCATAGTCATCTTTAGTTATATACTGTAAGTGGCCCGTGAAAACCAGTTGGGCGTAGCCTGATTGGATATTTACCAAGCGGGGCTTTACCTTTCCATCATCTCCCTCAACATCTTTCAAGAACAAGGGGGTAATATTTCCATTGGCATCAGCGGTTACCATGCAACCCGTGTGGCCATTATCGTATAACTTTTTCACGCCCATGCCCAACAAGGTAGTATATTTTAAATCATAGGCCACCGGACGGCTACAACGAATCTCGTAACCCAGTTCTACCGGGCGGCTTTTTACTTTAATGTTCAAATCTTTTAACCTTCTTTGAACAAGAATGTTAAAAATGTGTGACTTACTAACATTGCCCAACTCTGGGTGCCCGTGATCGTCGTAAGTAAAATTAATACCTGTATTTTCAATTTCTTTGTCGCTTAAAAAATGGAAGACGCCTTCACTAATCATGGCCACGCCATAATCAAGATCCAAAATCTTTCTTTTCAGGATGGAGGAAATGACCAGGTCCACGATTTTGCCAATGCTAATATCTCCTTTATCAAACATTTCAGGGATCACGATCATCGGGTAATGACAAGCTGTTCCGATACCAAATGCCAGGTGGCCAGCTTCGCGGCCCATGGCCGACACCACGAACCAGTTTCCACTGGTGCGGGCATCCTCGTAAACAGTGGTGGCAATTTTCACGCCTTCTTCCAAGGCTGAATTATAACCAAAGGTTGGTGTTCCCTCGGGCAATGGCAAATCATTGTCAATAGTTTTGGGAACATGGATATTGCTCACTTCCACGTCGTTTTCCTTCAGGTACTTGGCCAGGCGGTTAGCAGTTGAAGCCGTGTCGTCGCCACCAATTGTAACCAATAACTTCACGTTATTTTCAACAAAAAAATCAATTTTAAACTCATCGTCTTTTGGTTTAAAGCGGCTCATTTTTAATGCAGATCCACCTTGGTGAAAAATCTTGTCGGCAAAATCAAAATTCAATTGCTCGTAAGTAAACTCGCTGCCAAAAATCCCCTTGTACCCGCTGTGGACACCAATCACGTTGTATCCAGCTTTTAAAAAGGATTTTGTTACCGAACTAATGACCGTGTTAATTCCAGGTGCGGGACCGCCCGCGCATAAAATGGCTACTGATTCTTTCATGTTAAATGTTATTTAAAATATTTGATTATAAATAAATTATTTTCTACGCAAAGTAATTTATAATTTTTTTGAATCGACAAAGAAAACAAATTAAATTTTTATTAAAAAATTAATTCGTGGTTTAAGGGCATATTTCGTCCAAGGCTTCAAGTCCGGGACTTGCGAAAGCCTCGTGCTCCCATTTTTTAACCCTGAGGGGCTGGGTATTACAGGGTCCCACGGCTTATCCCGCCATCAACCACGAAAACTTGTCCGGTAACATAAGCAGACAATGGGGACAACAACCAGGAAGCCAGGATAGCAAGTTCGGAGGGGTCGCCCATTTTTCCCAGGGGTATTTCTGCTTCAATGGCAGATTTAGCTTCCTGAAAAGGTATTTCGTCCAAGTCGCTTTTCTTCTTGATGACCCTTTCTACTGCTGGGGTCAAGTGATACCCGGGGGCAATCATGTTAAAAGTGACCCCCTTGGCAGCTTTTTCACGGGATAGGCTTTTCATCATGCCGGTAACTGCCAGGCGCAGGGAAGTACTCAGTACCATATTATCCATGGGTTGCTTGACGGAAGCGCTCTCGATGAACAATACCCGGCCGTAGCCTTGTTTCTCAAGATCGGGCAGAAAAGCTTTAATAAATTCTACTTTCCAGCGTAAAATCGAGCGATATGTTTCGTCCCAATCATTCATGTTGGTTTCCTGGAAGGATTTTGCCGGGGGGCCACTGGAATTGACAACGATACCATGAATTTTTCGGTTTGTCATTTCAAGCTTTAACCGGGTAATAGTTTCGGGATGGACCAAGTCGCCCTGAAAAGGGTCAATATTCTCGGGCATTAAATTTTTTAGCGCGGTAAGCTGTTTTTCACCACGGGCTATCGCGATAACCTTGGCGCCCTCGTGCGCCAACGACAAGGTAATGGCCCGGCCAAAACCGCTGGTAGCGCCACAAATAATGAAATTTCTATTATTTCAGACATCTATTGGCATAAATAATCCAAGTCCAGCATTTCAGTGTTAGCTTGCGA
>CAZKIR010000307.1:3726-5236 GCA_964552835.1 uncultured Bacteroidales bacterium | reverse complement strand
CGCGTGGAATTTAAAAAGAAGAAAGTTTTTGTGAACTGGGCAAGCCGGGATTTCGTGAAATACTTGTTGAAAAAAGCAGGAACATGGCCATGTTCGTTACCGTGGACATGAAGGCCTCCCGTCCAAATGAATATGATAAAAAATTAAAAAAATGAACTTCGAAGAACTTTACGATAACATCCGATCAGGAAAGTTGTCCAAGGAAGATGCCCGTAAACAAGTTTCGCTGGCCTACGTGGAAACGGCCAAAAAGAGCATAGTAGATACTAACCGGGGCACCCGTACCGGGATCCCCGAGATTATTTACGGGGAATACAAGAGCTACGAGCAGATCATTGATATTTCGGCCAGTATCCTGGCCCATGAACAGCGGGTGGTCATATCGCGATATTATGACAACAAGGCCATTCACGGGCATTTTTCACCAAAATATCCCGTTGAATACGACGAGCGTATTTCGGTAATTGGCACGTTGCCCGAGACTGGTAAAAACATTCTCGTGGTAAGCGGGGGGGCAGCCGACCATGCCCTGGCCATGGAAGTTGCTATTATGCTAAAGGCATTGGGTATTAAACCCTTGCTATACGAAGACCGGGGCATTGCCCATCCAACGAGGGTATTGGAAGCCATTAAAGACGGCATAGAACACAAGGTGAAAGCCGTTATCGTTATCGCTGGCATGGAAGGGGCCCTGGCCACCTTTGTTTCCTCAATGGTGCCCGTGCCGGTCATTGGTGTGCCTTCGTCCGTGGGTTACGGCTACAAGGCAAAAGAATCGGCCTTGTTGTCCATGCTTTCTTCTTGTACGCCAAACCTGGCCGTGGTAAACATCGACGGTGGCATAAGGGCTGCTGTAATCGCTTCCTTAATTGCAAAAAATTAATTTTAGATGAAAAATATTTATATCGATCCTTCCGGGGGCATAGCCGGTGACATGTTCACGGCCGCCTTATTATCCCTGGGGGCAAACGAGAAAAAACTAGTGGATGGAATGGAAAAGGCCGGTGCCAAACTTGGCAAGGCTGGTATCAAGGTACAACAAACAAGGGATGGTGCTAAACGGCTTCAAATTCAATTTGCTTCTGATCGGGCACACCTGAAAGGCACAGATGCCAATGATATCCTGCAAAAGATATTTGATGAATTACAGGTTAAAAAACCTTACAGGGATTTTGGCCTTAAGGTTTTGGATATCCTTATCCAAGCCGAGCGGCGGGCGCACAGCGAGAACCATTTTGCCAGCGACCATTTTCACGTGAACCCTATTGGTGTGTTCCGCACGCCCTATACCGACATTGCCCCCCGCCGTCCCGATCCAAACGACGAACGGGAATTTTATATCGATTTATTTGACAAGTATACCCCGGGATTAAAACGTCTGGATGAGTTTAGCCACCTGATCGTGATTTCCTATCTTGATAAGTCAGAAGGCCATTCACTGGAAGTTACCCCCCCGGGCGCGGGCATTGAAGTGGGCGAACTCGCCCACAAGGGAAACTATTCGCTTCTT